>JBCCSU010000127.1:0-13133 GCA_039199635.1 Bacteroidota bacterium
GTGCGAATAATTGCATTAATTAGCATATTCAATAACTATGTAATACTGGTTCAAATTATTATCATTGCACCTAAAAAATCCCTGAAATGAACGCCACTAAAATTGTCTCCATATTGTTACTAATCGGTAGTATTGGCCTAGGTTATTACCTTGTTAGCAGTGTAAAATCTACCATTGACGAAAGGGCACTAATAGCTGAAAGAGAAGAGGCTATCATTGAAAAATTGATGTTAATCCGGGAAGCCCAAATTGTGTACCAAGAGGTTAACGGTAATTACACCAGTGACTGGGATAAACTTATTGATTTCGTAGAAAATGGAGAGTACCCGATTATCCAAAAAAAGGAGAGAGTAGTAACCTTAAGTTATGGAGCTGATAGTTCAATCATTACCATTGATACGCTAGAAATAGTAGCCGCTAAAGAGCGGATCTTTAAAGAAGCGTATAATGTAAACTCAGCTAATAATGGTGTTTTCCAAGGTTTTAGACTAAAGGTAGGTGATTATGCCACCCAAGGTAGTGGAGCATATACCTTAAATCAAAATGGGAAGAACGTAACCCATAGATATAAAAACAGTGGTGTTATTACTAACATTCAGGACATATTTGAAGGAAGCCAGGTAACGAAGGGAGATTTATTGATGACTCTGGTAGCTAACAAGTTTGATCCGAACACCGATATTTCTCAATTGCCGTTTGTACCAGGATATGATAATATAAAATTTGATATTTACGCGGCTGAAGTGGACAAAAGTGGTTCTTTGGTGGATGTTATTGAAGTCAAAAACCCTAAACCATTTGATCCTACCAGGGATGAGGAAAATGAGGCTAAAAACAAACAGCCTCTAAGGTTTGGCTCAAAAACAGATGTAACGACTTCAGGTAACTGGGAATAACACCTTGGAGACTACTACCGCAGGTTACAGGCTTATAAAAAAAATCAAAGATGATAAATTTGATGTAGACAGCCTGCATGATTATAATCTTCATATCCAATTGGGCATCAGAGATCTGCAGATAGCAGTAGTAGATTCTACAAGTAATAAATGCTTGATACTAGAAGATTTCATACTTGATCCCGCTAAAACTTACAGCGAACTGCTTACGATAATTAAGGCCGTATTCTCAGATCACCACCTCTTAATGGCCGGCTTCTGGAAAAGAGTAAGGGTAAGCATAAAAAACAGTAAGTTTTCCTTGGTGCCTTCTTCGCTATTTGTGAAAGATGCGTTGCTAGATTATTTGAGGTTAAATGCCAAGGTGAACGAAAGTACCGAAACTGTTTTGTATTACAAGCATATTAAAACTACTGCTGTAAGTGTTTTTGCCATAAATACAAGTGTTTATAAATGGCTAACCGAATTGTACAAAAACACCGAAGTTGTATTCATGCATCAATCCAGTGCTCTAATAGAAGGTGTAATTAACAATGCCCAAATCCACAGAAGAGAAAGCATGTATCTCTACATTGATAGGTTCAAACTGCATGTTACTACGCTTAAGAATAATAAACTCGAATACTATAATCAGTTTAGCATAAAACAGTTCAATGACTACATCCGCTACATTATGCTGGTAATGAAGGGATTGAATCGTAGTCAAAAAACAAGTGACGTAGTATTATGGGGCTACATTGGTAAACAGTCCCCGCACTACAACGAATTTTACAAGTACATTAAGAATATTTCCTTTGGAGACCGGCCTACTTACCTCAAATACGGGTATATGTTTGATGAAGCGCAGGACCATCATTTCTTCGATTTGTATAGTATGCATTTGTGCGATTAGCGCGGAGTTTGGAAAAAAAAATTGCCATATTTCCCGGTTCTTTTGATCCTTTTACTAAAGGCCATGAAGACATTGTTTTAAGAGGGTTAAAACTCTTTGACGAAGTAATTATTGCCATTGGCTACAACAGTCAAAAGCATAAAAGGTATTTTGCGGTAAATGAGATGGTAGCCTACATAGAGGAAGCCTATAAAAACAGTGAGCGCATCAAGGTGATGGTCTACAATGAACTTACCGCAGAGCTTGCCAAAAAACTCAACGCGCGTTACCTGCTCCGAGGTCTGCGTAATACCACGGATTTCGAATATGAAAATAGCATTGCACAAGTAAATAATTATCTTAATGATGATCTTGAATCCGTATTTTTGATCACCTCACCAGAGTATGCTGCTATCAGTTCATCTATCATTAGAGAAGTACATAAATACGATGGTGACGTAAGTGATTTTTTGCCTTATAAGCTGTGATATAGTTAATCGGTCTAACATCGATTATTTCGCTTTCTTCATTTTCTTGACGGAATAAGGCACCATCTCATCCAATAACAAAGCCTCATGAATTACTTCCCTGAGTTCAGATTCCGGTAAGTTCGTTAATGTCTCTATTTCGATACCGGCCACCTGCTTTCGGCCGTTAGTATTCAAAAGTCCTTGCTCGTTGGATAATTCATTACCACGAAGAAAGCAGAATTCAATCGTAGCTCTTTTAGTAGGATTCAAGTAGCAAATCCACGAGCGTCTATAATAGAAAGGTATACGAAATCTTATCTTGGGAAGTAATTCCAACTCTTTAGCCAGAATGTGGTGCAAATAGGATAAAACTCTTCCCTGATTACCCTCATAACTATGTATAAACTCTTCAACTCTAGTCACTTTTGGACAACTCTTTCTCCTTTTTAAAATAACAGTCAATGACAAAAGCAATGGACTTATAGGAATGCTGAAGGGCATGAAACACTTCTTTGGGTGTCATAAAACGTAATTCTTCGATATCCTCTTCTAATTGTGGCCTCATATGGCTACCATCAACCAAAGACATAGTGTACCAAACCGTTTTTTTCAAGATCTTATTTTTCTTCATGGTGTACGTATGCCAAGTGGTGCATAATTTTTTCTTCACCTTTACTTCTACGTTACACTCCTCCTCCACTTCTCTTCGCGCCGCTTCTTTATTTTTTTCACCCGGATCAAGCTTACCCTTGGGCAAATCCCATTTTTTCATACGGTAGATCATCAGGTATTTATCACTCTTTTTTACCAGACCACCCGCAGCTTTAATGACCTTAAACTTTTTCTTCAAAAATTTCTTCACACCGGTATAATCGTCAACTGAAAGAGTCAAAGAAATTAATCCATGGGGAATGGTAGTGTCCAGTACATCCAGTAACTTATCAACGTCTGCCTGACGCACATGCTTGATCCAGGTGCGGTGCAGCAATTTGGCCAATGTAATAGGCTCTTTATTAGCGTCAATAATGGTATTAAACTCGCGTTTATCGAGGTTTTTTCCAGGACGAATAATTTTGACCTGAATATCATTGATGAAGAGATTCATCCGTAATAGTTGATAGGTTGATCTCACAAATGAATGAAATTATTGTTACCACGCAAATAGATATTCGTTTTTTTAATGAATATCTTCGCGCTCATGACGAGCTCAAAAGAAAGTGGCCTGGGTATGACAATAGCGGCAAAGCTACTGGACATCGGTGCGATAAAACTAAGTGTTGAAAAACCGTTTACCTGGAGTTCAGGGTGGAAGTCTCCAATCTATTGTGATAACAGATTATCACTCTCCTACCCGGAATTGAGAACTTTAATCAAAACTGCGCTCTCTCAAGCCATTAGAAAAGAGTTTCCCGAAGCGGAAGCTATAGCCGGTGTAGCTACAGCCGGTATACCACAAGGCGCATTAGTAGCCGATGAGATGGGACTACCTTTTTTATATGTTCGCTCTAAGCCAAAGGGCCACGGAATGGAAAATTTAATAGAAGGAAAAATAGACCTAGATCAGAAAGTAGTGGTGGTTGAAGACCTAATATCAACCGGAGGCAGCTCACTTAAAGCAGCGGCGGCACTGCAAAAAGCTGAGGCCAAGGTACTGGGCATGGCCGCTATTTTTACTTACGGATTCGACCTGGCCTCTGAAAACTTCAAGGCAGCGGAAATACCAATATTCTGTTTAAGTAACTACGAGTATTTGATTAAAGTAGCACTAGAAAGAGAATATATTAAAGAAGATCAGCAGGAAACGCTAAGATCCTGGAGAGCAGATCCAGCTGCCTGGGGTTAGGCATACTTCCGAGCATAAAACGCTAGGTTCGTTCTGCTATTGACTAGAGTACTAAAATTACTGTCCCCAACGTTCTTCCACCCCTAAACCAAATAGCGCAAAATCATATTTAACGGGGTCATCGGGGTCTAGTAGTCTTAGGTTGGTGGTGAGCTCAATGGCGGTAAGCCAATCTGTTTGTTTACGCGTCACTAACCCGAGCCTGCGCGCTACGCGGTCTACGTGAAGATCACATGGACAAATGAGTTGCGCTGGTCTAATCCGCTTCCAAATCCCAAAATCAACTCCTTTTTCATCCGTACGCACCATCCACCTTAAGAACATATTGATCCGTTTGCACGCTGCTTTTCGCTTTGGAGTAGCTACGTGCTTCTTGGTACGATGCGGATAATCATCCAAGGAAAAAAAGAGATTATGAAATTCTACAAGCCCTTTCTCAACAGTTTCATCAGTTGCACCCAAGCCTAGCGTAAAAGCATATTCTAATGACTGATGTTGTTTGTAAAACCATGATAAGAACGATATAAAGTAGAGTGTATCCGTGGCATTAAATGTCCTATGCTTAAAAGAAAGAAACCGTTTTAAGTCTTTTTCTTCGTGATTCAAAAGAAAATCATGGGGAGCATTGTCCATTAAACAAAACAGCTCTTTGCATTTATTGATAACCGTGATTCGCTGACCCCACGATAAAATTGCGGTCCAGAAAGCCGTAATTTCAATATCTTGCTTTTTTGAGTACAAATGAGGAATGGAAATAGGATCATTTTCTATAAAGTCAGGCCGATTATATTTCAGGTAAAGGACCTCCAAATATTCCTTTAACTCTAAGTATTTATCATCCAAAACATACTTTTTTAAGATTAGCAGCCAAACTTAGTGGATTTAAGAGACGATAAACTCCGCTCGGTCAATTATCTTAGAAAGAAAGAATGTCTCGGGAGTATGATATTATTATTGTAGGAAGTGGACCAGCCGGTACCTCGGCAGCTATCCAACTGGCACAGTCCGGCTTGAAGATTGCCCTGCTCGATCAAGCCACCTTTCCCCGAGATAAGATCTGTGGAGATGCTTTAAGCGTTGACGTAATAAATCAATTAAGCATGCTATCTCCAAAGCTTGCTAATGAATTTGGGCAATTAGCCAGTAAAACTCCCTCACAAGGTGTGACCATTTACGCTCCCAATGGAAAATCCATTGATATTGCTTTTGTTAATCAGGGGAAACATAAATGTGGATACATTGTACCAAGAAAAACCTTTGATGACCTGTTATTTCGTCAGGTGAATAGCTTTTCAAACATCCACTGTTTTGAAAATCGAAAAGTCACATCAATAAAAAGGATACATGCTGGGGTAGAAGTATCCGGTCATGACTTCGCTCTTGAAGGAAAGTTTATTATCGGGGCAGATGGAGCACATTCTGTAGTTAACAGGTATCTAGGTAAAGTTAAAGTAGACAAAAACCACTACAGTGCGGGCCTTCGGATGTATTATGAAAATGTTCAAAACTTCTATTCGGGCAATTATATAGAACTATACTTTTTCAAAGACATTTTACCAGGCTACTTGTGGGTTTTTCCGCTGGCCAATAATAGAGCCAATGTAGGTATAGGCATGCTTTCATCTGCCCTATCTGCAAAAAAAGTAAATCTCAAGGCTTCATTGCAATCTTTACTCGATACCCACCCTTTACTATATGAGCGTTTTAAAACTGCGAAGCCACTGGAAACTGCCAAAGGCTTTGGTCTACCCTTAGGATCAAAAAAGCGATCTATTTCAGGAGATCGCTTCCTTTTAACCGGAGATGCTGCCGGCTTGATCGATCCATTTAGTGGTGAGGGTATCGCTAATGCTATACGTAGTGGCAGGGTAGCTGCGGAACACACTTTATCTTGCTTTGAATTAAATGACTTCTCAGCCCAGTACAATAAGGCCTACGACAAAGAGATTTACCGCAGAATGTGGAAGGAACTGAAAGTCAGCCGAACACTTCAAAACCTTTGTAGATACCCAAAGCTCTTCAATTTTGTAGTAAGCAGAGCCCGAGAAAGTAAGTATCTGACCGAGCTACTCACTCAGGCTCTAGCTGAAGTAGATGTTAAAAAGGTTTTGACCAAGCCCGGATTTTATTTAAAGCTGCTGATCCGGTGAAGAAAAATAACCTTACTAAGCTTCTATTGCTTAGCAAGGTTGAGTGTTATATTTCTACCTTATCTAGGTTAATAAATTCAATTTGGTGGTTTGATCCCAAATCAATCCCAATCAGGGAGTCTTTATCTATTTCCCCAGCCAGTATTTGCTTTGATAGTTCATTAAGAATTTCGCGCTGAACCACTCTTTTTAGTGGTCTGGCACCAAATTGTGGATCAAATCCTATCTTCGCTAAATGGTCTAGAACGCTCTCGGACACTTCCAAACGAATTCCTGATTCTTCTAAACGCCGTTTGATAATATTGAACTGGATATCAACTATCTTTCTAATATCCGTTCTGGATAATGGCCTAAACATGATAGTTTCATCAACACGATTCAAAAACTCTGGCCTCACTGACTTTTTAAGAAGGTCAAATACTTCCAATTTTGTCGAAGTAATCACCTCTTCTATGTTTTTTTCCGTAAGCGTTTCAAAGCGCTCTTGTATCAAATGAGAACCAATATTAGTAGTCATAATAATGATAGCGTTTTTGAAATTGGCTGTTCTACCCTTATTGTCCGTAAGCCTACCTTCATCCAATACCTGCAACAAAATGTTAAAAGCATCAGGGTGGGCTTTTTCAATCTCGTCCAGCAGAACTACGGAGTATGGTTTTCTACGTACCGCTTCGGTCAACTGACCGCCCTCATCATAACCTACATAACCAGGAGGCGCTCCCACTAAACGACTCACCGCATGACGTTCTTGGTACTCAGACATATCGATGCGTACCATGGCGTTCTCGTCATTAAACAGATACTCTGCCAGGGCTTTCGAGAGCTCAGTTTTACCCACCCCCGTAGTACCTAAAAAGATAAATGATCCGATAGGTCTTTTAGGGTCTTGCAAGCCGGCTCTACTTCTTCTCACGGCATCTGAAAGAGCTGCTATTGCTTCTTCCTGACCAGCTACACGCTTGCCTAGCTCTTTTTCCAGTTGTAAAAGTTTTTCCTTATCGCTTTGAAGCATTTTTGAAACTGGTATACCGGTCCATTTGGCTACTACTTCAGCAATGTCCTCATGACCAACTTCCTCCTTTAGTAGTGCATTTTCACCGTGTACCTCTTTCACTTTTTGTTGAAATTCTTCTAAACGTTTTTCAGCATCTACTAACTTTCCGTATCTGATCTCAGCGACTAAACCAAAATCGCCCGATTTCTCAGCTTGCTCAGCCTCATTTTTCAACCGATCAATACTCTCCTTTTCATTTTGAATACCAAGCACTACAGCCTTTTCATTTTCCCATTGAGCTTTTAAAGCATCCCGCTTTTCAGACAGGTCGGCAATCTCTTTGCTTAAAGTCCTTTCCTTATCCTTATCTTTTTCTCTACGGATGGCTTCACGCTCAATCTCCAACTGCATAATTCTACGATTGAATTCATCCAGGGCCTCTGGCAGTGAATCCATCTCCAATCGTAATTTGGCAGCCGCTTCATCCATAAGATCAATGGCTTTGTCCGGTAAGAAACGGTCTGAAATATATCGGTTTGAAAGCTCTACCGCTGAAATAACCGCATCATCTTTAATTCTCACTCCATGATGCAGCTCGTACTTATCTTTAATACCTCTCAATATGGAAATAGCATCTTGTGCATTTGGTTCGTCCACCATCACCGCCTGAAACCTGCGTTCTAATGCTTTATCTTTCTCCACATATTTTTGGTATTCTTTCAGCGTAGTAGCACCAATAGCGTGTAGTTCTCCTCGGGCTAGGGCCGGCTTCAAAAGATTAGCCGCATCCATAGCCCCTTCGCCTCCGCTACCCGCACCGATTAACGTATGTATTTCATCTATGAACAGAATGATCTGGCCATCAGAATCTGTTACTTCCTTGATCACCGCCTTTAAGCGCTCTTCAAATTCACCCTTATATTTTGCTCCTGCCACCAACAATCCCATGTCAAGAGAGATCAAAATTTTATCCTTTAGGTTTTCGGGAACATCTCCGTCCACGATCCGCTGCGCCATACCTTCTACGATAGCCGTTTTACCTACACCCGGTTCGCCTAGTAGGATGGGATTGTTTTTAGTCCTTCGGGAAAGTATTTGAAGCACTCTTCTAATTTCATCGTCACGACCAATAACCGGATCAATTTTACCCGACTTCGCCATTTCATTTAGGTTTTGAGAGTAGCGCTCCAAGGAACGGTATTTGGATTCCGCATTTTGATCTTTAACAGAATCACCACCTCTTAATTCTTTGATCGCTTCAATCAAAGGTTTCTTTTCAAACCCTGTGTCTTTCATTATTGAAGCTACTTTCTCTTTTCCAGCCAATAATCCAAGAAGTATGTGCTCAATAGCAATGAATTCATCATTAAACTGAGAAAGCTGCTTTTCGGCATGCTGCAGCGCTGAAGCTGCTTCATTAGAAAGATATGGCTTTTGACCACTTACCTTTGGGTATTCCGCTAAGATCTCCTCCAGCTTAGAAGATAGCAGAGTTAAATTTATGCTTAACTTTTTGACTAAAAACGAGATCACATTCTCATCTGTCACCAAAAGTGCTTTTAGCAAATGACCAGGTTCAATGGCTTGCTGACTCAATGCACTGGCAATATCAGCGGCTTTTTGTAATACCTGCTGTGATTTTATGGTGTATTTATCAAAATTCATTTAATTATTTCCTCCGCGTTTCGATGATCAAATTACAAACCACCTATAAAAATGATTTTAATTCGGTAATTATGTCATAATTATTGAATAAAATAAGTCAATTTGTCATTAAATCATTTTTGTCGTTTACTCTATGGGAAATTAACTATCATTATCTTTCAAAAGAGGGTTAAATAAGGCTCACCCGATGGGATGTAAAAGAAATTGTTTTAGCACGGTGATTTGAAATCGATCCTTTTAAGGACGTTAGTATTTTTTTATTTTTATAGACTGGTAACACAAAACCATCCTTGTCATGAGAGCATTTTTGACTATATGTGCCTTATTTATTATATGTTCCGGAGATATTTTCGCTCAGGATGGTATTAAGTGGCCACAAGATGAAGCCACAGCAAGAGAAAAAGTGGCACTTTACACTGATGCATTAAAGGCAAAGCAATATAAAGAAGCAGCGGAATCACTTCAATGGCTTTTGGATAACGCTCCTGATCTTAACGCTTCGATTTACATTAATGGAATAAAGATTTACGAGGCACTCGAAAAAGCGGAAACGGATCCGGCAAAGAAAATCGAATACCAGCGTAAAGTACTACAGCTTTACGATGACAGGATCAAATATTTCAATGATGAGATCAATGTTTTGAACAGAAAGGCTTTTGCAGCCTACAAATTCTACAAAAAGGATAAAGCCACTTACCAGGAATTATATGACTTATTCAAAACTACCTTAGAAAAAAGTGGTGAAAAGCTCAACACCAATCTACTTGTTGCCTATATGGATGTGGTACGCAGGTATAATGCCGCCACGAAAGCGTTAACCGATGAACAAGTACTCAAAGAATATGATGCGGTTACAGAGATCATTGAACAAAAGTTGAAATCTGAAAAAGACCAGGAAAAAGTAATGAAGCAGAAAGAAATGGTAGATAAGTTACTTACGGGTATGGTAAAAGTTGATTGTGAGTTTATTGAAAATAAACTGGGCCCTAAGCTTTTGGAAAACCCTGCTGACGTAGGGCTTGCCAAAAAAATTATGGGACTCTCGCTGGCCGGCAATTGCAGCCAACTCCCCATCTTTCTGGAAGCCGCCAAAATAGTACAAGAAGAAAGCCCGGATTTTGGAATTGCCAAGGTCATCGGTATCCGCAGTGCGGCCAATGGTGATTTTGAAACAGCCGTTAATTATTTTAACCAAGCTGTTGACCTGGCTCCGGATAATGCGAAGAAAGCAGATGTTTACTATGAAATGGCTATTCAATATAGCAAAAAAGGAGAAAAGACGAGTGCTAGAAGGTACGCACAACAAGCATTGAATGCGGATCCATCGATGTCCAAAGCTTATACGCTTATTGGTAATCTCTACATGGGTAGCTTCGATGATTGTAAACAACTAAAGAGTAAAGTAGCCGACCGTGCCATCTATCTGGCAGCTTATGATGCTTATCAAAAAGCTGGAAATGCGAAAGGCATGAAGGCTGCGAAAGCCCAATTTCCTTCTATTAGTGAAATATTCGATCTAAATCTCAATGAAGGTGATCCGGTAGAAGTGGGGTGCTGGATTAACGTAACTACAACCCTGAGAAGGAGACCTGAGTAGGATCACTCAAAAATTTTAGACCATACCTCGTCTATAAAAAGTGTGCGTGGCTCCGCATCCGTACTGTCTAGCTGATACACCTGACCTGTATGTTTCCAATTATCTGGCTCAAGCCTTACGTCAAACTCCGGACTAGTACCTACGATTCCCTCCCCCCTTGGGTAACACGTTTGAATGTTTTCGGTATACACATCTGACTTGTAAGAATAGGTACCGCTAGCCGCCGCCATTACTTCATCTCCCTCTTTATTATATTTAATCCATACAAAATGAGATGACGTAATAAGCTTTAGATATCCTACGAAAGAGGGGTATTCACTTCGCAAAGAATCTGTTTCAAAAGCTCGGTAAGAATCCAAGTTCCAGGTTCCCATTAGAGGATTACTACTTGCCTCAGGGCTTATTTTTTTCCATACCTCCTCAATTTTAATGGAGTCGACCACCATCATCTGCCCGGAATCTACATCAAATTCAAATTGCTTGGCATATCCTTGGTGATGCCAATAGCCGTCTTCATCTATTTTCACGTTAAAAGGAATACTCTGGCCTAACTCCGAGGAACCCGATGGAAAGAAAAACTGTATATCTTCAGTATATTTTTTATCGCTGAATTTATAAGCGCCTCCTCCTATTCCTAAAAGCTGGTCCGCAGATTTTTGGTATTTAAGCCAGGTAAAATGAGTAGGTGTTAGGTGTTTTTGAAAAATAAAATCATCAGGATAACTTACCCAGTCTGTACCTCCGTTAGCATGGTCAATGTATTTCACCAATTTCCATGAGCCCTGTAAAGCGGATTGATCGATTGGTTTTGAGTCTTTTTGATCAGAACAGCTCAAAAGAACGGTCGAAAAGAAAAGACAACAAATTGAAAAAATCCTCATGGTTAGATGCGCGATGGAATAGTTCTGAAAATAAGTATAATTTACAGGATTTAAAGATTGAAATCAAACTGCACTAATTACACTGACTCATGGCACGCTTAAAAATTGATCCGCCCACTCAATATATCTTTAATACAAACATTCAGGTGCGTATCTCCGATGTAAACTATGGCGGGCATGTGGGTAACGACAGTATATTAAGCCTAATACATGAAGCCCGGCTCCGGTTCCTGATAAAACTAGGATTCAAAAGTGAAATAGATATTACGGAAAATATAGGAATTATCGTTGCAGATGTAGCTATTCAGTATAAGTCTGAAAGCTTCTACGGAGACGAGTTGGAAGTTAAAATCGCGGTGAACGACTTTAACAAATACGGTTTT
Source organism: Bacteroidota bacterium (assembly GCA_039199635.1). Classification (GTDB taxonomy): domain Bacteria; phylum Bacteroidota; class Bacteroidia; order Cytophagales; family Cyclobacteriaceae; genus Fulvivirga. The sequence goes on from JBCCSU010000127.1 coordinate 11,751, forward strand.
GATATGATTTATTTACTTACTAATAAGAAAACCGGCAAGGAAGTCGCTATCGGAAAAACCGGGATTGTTTGTGTGGATTATACGGTAAAAAAGGTGGTGACAGTTCCTGAAATTTTAGTCGCAAGGCTTCAACACTAAGAATAAGCCAGTTTTATTCGTTTCAACTCTCCGCTTATGAACACTAAAACTAAAAAGAAGAGTAAAGTTAATGGCAGTACCCAAGTAAAGGATTTACGAAAAAGCGGACTATCATCCCCTATCACTACAAAAGCTCCCCAGTAAAAGGGGTGTTGTTTTTCCGGTGGAGCAGTCTCCAGAAAAGTCAGCTTCGCCTGGCGTAAAGCTTCGCTTTTGGTCATCCCTTTTTTGAGGTTTTCGTAGAAATATTGCATCAGTTGACTGGTGGATTGATCATCCACTTGCCACTTGCTCATGACTACGCTGGGTACTCCTGCGTACATAAAAGCATTTGCAAGACTTATACCTCCTTCTCCTCTCAAGTCTTTAGCTGTACCGGAATTACATGCACTGAGAACAGCCATTTCAGCATTCAAATCCATGTTATAAAGTTCTCCTGCAAAGAGGTATCCGTCATCCGTGGAATCGTTTTTAGAGAATACTAATCTAGAATACATGGGATTATTTAGATCAAAAAAAGCGTGTGTAGCTAAATGAACTATTCTGCTATCAAGTGTCTTTTTGAAATTAGTTTCTGTGGCAGCATAGTCGACCACGGCCCGTCCATTCATAGTTTTAGCGAGTTTATTTGCTTCATCTTTGTTCCATCTAAGATCAACCTCTAAGTCCCTGAATTCACTATAAGTGAGGCTATCTTGAACACCAAAACCACTCGGAGCAAAAGATACAAGTTCAGATTTATACTTTATTGTATTATGGCTATTCCAAGCTTGAAATAGCTGATCAAATGAATAGGCATACGAAATACTTATATTTTCTAGCAAATATTTTGAATTATCCAATGTGCCAATCTTTAAAAGATCTAACGGAACACTTTCCCAAGGGCCATCCACCAACATTAATAGTTTGCTATACTCTTTATGATCAATGGCTTTGGATATGAAGTTAGTATAAATCCACTCCGAGTATTTCTGGTATGCGACTTCAAAGTCTACATTATCATTTTTTGTTTCAGACAATAGCTGCTTGAATCTGGTGAGTTGAACCCTCAAACTATCTTCACCAATACTAATCTTTCCAAAGTCTGTATTGCTTTTAGTCATTTTTAAATAAAAAGTCTCATCCTTCGTAACAATAAATTCCAGAGCTACACTACGAGCATCTAAACTTTTCATCACATCAATATATCCTATGAAATCGTTATTGTATTTAAGGTTATAATAATTCGGGTATTCACTTTCAAAA
>JBCCSU010000128.1:0-13092 GCA_039199635.1 Bacteroidota bacterium
GAAATTACGAGTGAGTAGCCCTGCTGTATATTTATCATTAATAATTACACTGCCACTCAGATCTATAGACGCTGGAGCATCGCCTACAGCCCTTAAAATGGCCGATGGACGTAAAGCTACCGAACTATTCAACTCATATACATAACCTAGAGTTAGGTAGAAGTGTCTGTTGTAAAGTTCAGTGTCTACTCCGGCTATATCTTCTACGTTATTTACAAGTCTGGGTACTGATAACCCCACAAAAAAGTTCTCTCCTTTTAGGGCAAAACCGGTGCCAATATTAAACTTTGAAAACGTATTATCCTGATTAAAGAGTGGATCATCCGGATCGAAAGCGTTGAGCTCCGAAGCATCCTCATTAAACCTTACGATTCCGGCTTGCATGCCAAATGAAAATACAAAATCCCCAAAATCGATTTTATAACTACCTGCGGCACTGATGTAAGTATTAGTTTGCGCACCTAACCGATCAGTGACAAAGAGCAGGCCAGCACCCACTTTATTATCCAAAAAAGAAGAGTGACCACTAAATGATGCCGTGTTAGGAGCACCATCTATACCGCCCCATTGTGAGCGATAACTCACTGATGCATTAAGAACATTATTGATCCCTGCGTAGGCCGGATTCAAAACCAGCGGATTACTCAAATAATTAGCAAAAATGGGCTCTTGTTGACTATAGGAAGTAAATGCTGACAAAATTAAAGCTGCAAAAAGTAGGTTTTTTCTCATTATCAGCTACTTTTTAATGGTTAAATATCCATTGAATGAGCCTTCGGGGCTTTCAATTTTATAAAAGTAGGTGCCTGATATCAGATCGTCTAGCGCGCTATTGGGCACATCTGAACGCCCTACATAGTCATTTAACACTTTTACTTCATCTCCCCACCGGTTAAAGATCCTAATGTTATTTGGGCTGGTTAAGCCTTCAATGATCCACCAATCATTTCTACCGTCAGCGTTTGGCGATACAGCGTTGTAGACGAAAAATTCTGATGTCTCAACGGTTATTTCTAACGCATTAATATCACAGGCGTCCAATGGATCGCAGGCCTCTAGTTCAATATTGTCTACACCGTCAAAGGAAATTTCGCGATAATCAAGAATGAGATCACATCCATCTATTGATGTTGCTACACCTGAAGTAGTGCTCAAAACTCTGATCGCTAGCTCTTCAAAGCTATGATCGGTGTCTGTAATAAGTGTACAAAGGTCAATTGTAAAAATTCCAGAACCTCCTCGTACAGATGTCTCTACAAAAGGAGGATCATTAACAGGTATGATTTCTATATCTACCGTAAACTCAGGGTTACTATCCAGAAATGGGTCAGTATTATCAAAGTCGATAACCGTAAATGTAACCGTCTTCACATCGTCTTCCGGATTGCTGCTGATGTTTTGGAAGGTAATGGTTTGTAAAACATTCTGATAGTCAGATAGCGAGGCAGTACCAAACAAATTAAGAATACCATTCTGCTCATCGTAGAAAGACGTAATCCCTGTACCTCCAACATCCACGTCAAGAAAGTCTGCTCCAGTCTCAAGATTACTGGTAATTTCTACATCCACAGAAATAATAAAATCGTCTCCATCATCCGACAGTTCTGCATCGCTAACGAGTAGAACTGGGTCGTCCCCTTCTGTATATACCGCTAGATCATTATTGGAATTAAGAGTAGGGGGTTCGTTTTGATTTTCGAAATAATTTATTTTTCCATCATAAGAATCACCTATAAAAGCGTCCAGATCTCCATCACCATCAACATCGGCAAAATCCAAATTGGCATCTTGACCCACATCTACAAATCCGAGAGGGTTATTAGTAATATCTTCGACAAAACCATTATTACCAGTGACATAGAATTTAACCTGGCCATTATCAGGTAGAGCACCAGAGGTTCCTCCAATTCCTACAAAAAGATCATCCACGCTATCATGATCAATATCTACAAACACCGGATTGGCGTATGCGCTTATGCCTGGTAGTGCATTGCTTATAGCCTCAAAAGGATTATCCGAGCCAAACCTTTCCGTAAATGCGGGAGATGTAGAATTCCCTGTATTTTCAAAATACCGAATGGTACCATCGTTTAACGAGCCTAAGGCAAGGTCAAAGTCTCCGTCAAAATCAACGTCACTAAAAGCCGGTGAGTACTTATTATCAGCGACTTCGGAGTTTATCGGCCCGCTTTGAGCAGTGAAATTTGGATTGGTAGCATCGGAATTAGTAAAAAATTCAAGTATCGCAGGGTCGGGAACCCCTACTATAGATCTTTTCAGGCCTACGAAAAGATCCTGAACACCGTCTCCGTTGATATCTACAAAGTCAGGATCTGTTTGTGCATTATTAGGCGTAGTTAATAAACTTTGAAATGGATCATCAGCAATTGGAACATCCTCAAAATGGCCACTCCCATCGTTTCGATAGTATTTTAAATTACCCCCATATTTATTGCCGAGTACGGCATCTATAGCACCGTCAGCATTCAGATCAACAAAGGAAATAGTCGCATCTCTATCTGTGAGGGTTGGGTTGATATTAGTTCCTACGAACGGATTAGATGCGCCGGATCTTTCGACAAACATCGGATTATTGGCGTCACCAACATTCTCAAAATACCTGAGCACTTCATCAGGCAGGTTGCCGATGAGTAAATCAAGATCTCCATCTGTATCAATATCTCCAAAAACGGGTTTCGCGTAGCTGCCCACATTGATTCCGTCAAAAGGGTTATCTGTTCCCGTAATTTCTTGCGGAAAATTAGGTGTATTGGCATTGCCATCGTTTCTAAAATAGTGTAGAATGCCAGCATCATCCCCTATGGCTAGATCCTGATCACCATCACCGTCTATATCAGCAAAAGTAGGTGAAGCATGATCTATGGTGCCACTAAATTCAGGGTTTACGATTTCTATAGGATTATTCCCGCTGTTTTCTTGACTGAAACCCGGGTTTGGCAAAGACCCATCGTTTCGCCAAAATTTAACTGTTTCAGCCCACCTGTTTTGGGCTGGGTAATTTAAACCGATAGTACCGCCGATAAATGCGTCTAAATCGCCATCATCGTCAATATCTACGAAGGTGGGATCGGCGCGGTAAGTATCAGAAAAAAGATTGCTTACCGGATTTGGAAAAGAAGCCTGAGAACCTGAAAATGAGGGATTGGTCGGTGTGCCTTCATTCTCGTAAAACCTGATATTATTAATTGGAAAATACTGATACTGATAGGCGTTTCCAGAAATGAGATCAAAATCACCATCTTTATCCAGGTCGGCGAAAGTAATAGAGGCATAGCTATTGATACTAACGCTGGCTAATGGGTTGTTACTTCCACCGTAAAATTGAATAAAATAGGGTTCGCCAGGTGTTCCATCATTTCTTAAGAAAACTATTCCGGCATCTGTGTTCAGGAATACATCCAGGTCACCATCTCCATCTATATCCACTAGAGCTGGCCTTTCATTAGCGAATTCGGGATTTGAACTAACAACCCCTTCGCTAAACGGGTTGGCCGGTTGGTTTTCCACGAAAGGACCTAATTCTTGAGCATTTAAAGAAGCGCTACTAAGCACTAGGCTAATACTAGCGGCCGAGAACCCCAATTTCAGTTGCAAGCTAAGCTGCTCTAATCTTCTTTTAAGCCTCTTAATGCGAGTAACAACTGCTTTGCGTTTTTTAAGGCTAAGTTGTTGAAATTTACCGTTTTGTACATTCTTCTTGTACCGAAAAACAAACTTTCGGTATTTAAGTAAGGTGCGGTTATAAACGCTTTTAAGACTTTGATGCATTTACCTCTTAAAAATGCAATGAAGATAAGCATTAATGTGCAGTACTTCCATGTATCCTAATTATATTTATCATAATAGTACAATCAATCCTTTTACTTCCATGCCTCAGGTAAATGCCATCGAATTTGTTCTATTGTGGGATCAGGAGAAGTCACAATACAAAGAAAGGATTATCGATTTCTGGAAAGAACTTCAAGCACTTCCAACTAACGTTAGTGCTAGGGATCGATTGACGGAAGTTGTATATGTAGCTCTACTAGAAGGAAAAGTGATCGGAGTGAATTCCGCCTTTGAAGCTAAGGTTGCTCATCTATCGAATAGTCCTTTTATTAATTACCGCATTCTTCTCCATCCGGAATTCAGGATTCCCGGCCTGGTGGATAAGATGGGTGTTTTAGCGATCCAGTACTTTAATGAGCTCTATCAGTCAGGTACTATTCAATCTGTAGGAGTAATAACGCTTATTGAAAACCAATGGTATAAAAATAATAGGAGAGAAGCAGTATGGCCCTCCACCGGGTTCGTTTACATAGGAGACTCACCCGCCGGGCATCACATTCGATTAAAATATTTTGACGGCGCTAAATTTTAATGTTTAAGGATTGCAAAGAGCGAATGGACAGATTGTCGTTCCAAATCATCGTGTTTTCATCGACAGCGTACATAGGATTCTTTTCCAAAAAGGCATGCAGCGCTAATTCGCCTTGCCGTTTGGCCAGCCAGTCACCCATACAAAAGTGGGGGCCACTTCCGAAAGCTAGATGACGGTTATTTTTACGATCAATGTCCAACACGTCCGGACGCTGAAATCGAGCGGAATCTCGGTTTCCACTGGCGATACAAAGAGTAATCACATCTTCCTTTTTAAAATCAGCACCTTGATAAGTGATGTCTGTTCCCGCTATTCTACCCACAACGTGCACCGGACTATCGTAACGCAAAAGTTCATTAATGGCGGTGGGCCATTTTGTAGGATTTATGGTCATGTTATCCTTTACTTTTGGCCAGCGGTTTAAATTTAATAGTCCGTTACCGACTAAGCTGACTGTAGTTTCCTCTCCCGCGAGGAACAGAAATATACATAAGGATATCAATTCATTTTGTGTGGCCGGGCGGCTGAGTTCGTTGTTTTTTTGAATGATCGAACTGGTGAGGTCATCGGCAGATTGTTTTTGTTTTTTATTGATGAGCCTACCGAAATAATCGATAAAGAAAGAGGCCGATTTTTCAACCTGAACCAGCTCTTTCAGCGATACGTATAGATCTAGCACCTTTAATAACGCTGTGCCTTTAGATCGTAAAAGTTCAGCATCTTCCTGAGGAATTCCCATGATACCTGAAATGGTCAAGGCGGGTAAAGGTTGAGCCAGTTCCTTTATAACATCAATAGTTCCGCTTTTATGAGATAATAGGGCAGCTATATTTCTTTTAATGAGGTCATCCACTGCTTTATTGCTCCACGCCAGACTGACTAATTTGCGAAGTTCGGAGTGTCTGGGTGGATTAATAAACAGGAGAAAGGTGTCTATGGCTTTCCCTATTTGCGATAGATCCTGATCCTTATTCTTAAAATAATTAATTCCTTTTTTTACCCAATCCTTTTTACTGCCGGATAAGAACCGCTTATCCTGAAGAATGGCTTTAATATCATCATATTTAGTAACTACCCACTCCCCGGTTTGTGCTTTATGTATTGGACTGGAATCCCTTAATATCTCGTACATAGGATACGGATCCATGATATTATCCGCAAGCAGAGGGTTCCATAATCGTTTCATGTATTTTCGGTCACAATCTGATGGGCTAATTTTTCTATGGTCGGATAGTCCCAAAAGTGCAGTGGACTGATAGATACTTTAAATTTTTGTTCTAACTGCTCTATTAAAAACATGGCGCTAATTGAATCCAAGCCAAACTCATGAAATTCTACAGATGTAGATATGGCCGTATTTTGAGTATTGGTTTCTTCGGCAATGAGGGTTTGCATGAAGGTTATGAGTGCACTAACCTGCATTGTTTTCATCTTCAATTAACCAAAAATCACCTACAGGAGATGTAAGTGCTATTTTATGATCACTTTTTTCATGATTTAGTAAACCCGGTCGGCTGGTATTTTTTAAAATCCTGAGGTCATAAATTTCCTCTACTGAGGTCTCGTACTTGATATAACCGACAATGCTTAGAGTGGGAATATGTAGAATAGCAATCCCGCAAGATGTAGCTTTTTCTGCTATGGGCAAATCTCTGAAGCTGGAGCTAGTCGTGCGCACTTTGGAAAGCCCGATGAATAAATAGTCGCCATGGCTGGTCATCCCTCTTACGAAACCGTCGAGTTGCTTCACTACCTCTACTTTCCCGTTATTTCTATCTATTCTCACCAGTTCACCTGTGGCTGATAGCAAAAGAAACAATTCCTTTTCTATTATTCGCGGTGAGTGGGGCATCCCTAAACCTTGGGCAACTATTGCATCTGAGGTAATGTCCATAATAACACCTCCATTCACTTTATCTTTCCTCCACCCATCAGGTTTATCTGACCTACCTAGCGCACTGACATACTTTGGTTGCCCTGCTTCCATCGCCAAACCATTGAGATGACAGTAGTCCACCGGCGTATAATCCGGAACAAAAGAAGGCCGCCAAACAGGTTCGAAATTATACTCCTGGCTTAATTTTATTAGGCAGCTAAAGACCGTATTTACTGCCCAAATTTCATTATTCACCCACACTAAGTCATGAATATCCAGTGCGCCCGTATAGTAGGTGGTTCTCGGTAGAAAAAAGGCATCATAGGTATTTTTCTTTTTTGGGTAGTTATGAGCCATTTTAGAGGCATTTGACAATATGACCACCTCATCTTTTGTGGCGATGGCTAATTTATCGTCAGCCACGGCTAGTCCCATAGGTTTGTTGAATTGTCTGGGTAATTGAATCAAACGATTGGTATCTTTTGCACTGATCAGAATGACTTTTCCTGCTTGATACGTACTGATCGCCAAGGTGCAATTGAGTTGATTTAGCAGCTCCGGAACGTTAGGGGAATGGGTACAGGAAAAGGGTGGTAAAGGGGCTTTCATAGCATTACAATACTAAACTAATCTATCCATCACTTAAATTAAAATATAGATAAGCAGGTGAATTTTATCTCATTACCTGATCGTTTTAATATCTTTGGCCGACTCAGGAAACGCAAGAAATGACTTTTGACGAAATAGAGAGACAACTAAAAAGATATGAAAATGAGGGCAAGCGTTTGTTTACCACATCATCTTTTCAGTCTCACAGCCTTGTACTTTTACATATGCTAAGTCGGATGGACATGGATATTCCTGTGATTTTTATTAATACGGGTTACCATTTTCCGGAAACGGTGGCGTTTAAAGATCGGGTTTCAAGTGAATTTGACCTTAATGTGCTGGATTTGAAGTCTGATGTGCCCAAGTTCATGCAGCGCAGTGAAGATGGCAGGTTGCTTTTTGCCTCAGATCCGGATTACTGCTGTTATCTCAATAAAACGCAGCCGGTAGATAGTTTACTCATGCGATTTGACGTGTGGGTCAACGGGGTAAGGGCAGATCAGAGTGCCGTAAGAAGCGCTATGAAAGTAGAGCAGCCAGCACCACATGATGCTATTAGGTTTCACCCCATGTTGGATTGGAATGCTAAAATGATCTATGCTTACCAAAAGGAATATGATCTACCAAAGCATCCCTTAGAAGCTAACGGATATTTAAGTCTGGGTTGCGAACCCTGTACCCGTAAAATTGACCCTGATATGATGGAGCGCGAGGCTCGGTGGTTTGGATTGAATAAGGTAGAGTGCGGTTTACATACAGACTTAGTCGAAAAATAGCTTCATTATTTACATCTGTCAAATGCTATGAAAATACTCTTAACCGGAGGTGCCGGATACATAGGTACGGAACTTGCCAGACTTTTGGTAGATCGGCAGGAGGTGAGCGAGGTGATAATCTATGATAATTTAAGCCGAGCTAACTACAATTTTTTTATTGGTCATACCTTTGCAAATGCTGAAAAACTGAGATTTGAGAAGGGAGAGTTACTGGATTCAAGACAGTTAAAAAAAGCTTTAAATGGGGTGGATGTGGTGTATCACCTGGCGGCTAAGGTTACTACACCTTTTGCCAATACTGATCCACATATTTATGAACAAGTAAATCACTGGGGTACGGCTGAACTCATTTACGCTGTCGAGAATAGTGATGTTAAGAAATTTATTTTCACGAGTAGCACCGGTGTTTATGGCTCTTCAAAGGAAGCAGTTAATGAGGCTGTTAACCCGAACCCGAAAACCTTCTACGGCATTTCTAAATTACGCGCAGAAGATCATGTAAACAGACTTGCTGATAGGATGGATACTTTTATCTTCCGGTGTGGTAATGTATACGGATACAGCCGAAGTATGCGATTTGATGCGGTGATAAATAAATTCGTTTTTGAGGCACATTTTAACAAGCGCATCACCATTAATGGTGATGGTAAACAGCACAGGTCATTTATTCACATTGATCACGCAGCTACCGCACTTGAAGCTGTTTTAGAAGCGGATATTGCGCCCGGGGTTTATAATTTATCAGACCGGGACCTCGAAATACTGGATATAGTAGATGCTCTAAAACAGATCATTCCCGATTTGGAGTTTCTATTTGTCAATCAGCATCTGAAATTACGTCAATTGAAAGTGAAGCCTAACGAGCTTTTGAAAGGGAAATTAGGAATAGCAAGTACGAAAAGCCTGGTGGAAGAACTCACCGAATTTCGATCAAAGTTATCTTTTTGAAAAAATGAGATAAAAAACTGCTGACAGTCTTAAACTTAAGTCTTGCTTACACGTATATGCTTCTAAGTTTGGAATCAATCAGAACTTAGGTCAAACTCAAAATAACAACAACATGAATGATTCCAATCTTTATCTGGTTTATGATGATAAGCTGGACTTACTTTACGAAACCCGGGTAAAGTCAAGCCAACGATCAAACGATTCCAAACTAAATCAACTCATAGGTAAGAGCCGTTTATTTATAAATCAAAAAAATCTACGGTGCTACAGAATTGAACCGGTGTTGAAGTAGAGAGTAGCGGGGGCAACATTTTTGATCAGCGTTTACTACTGACTTCGGATAGTCTACACTTCATCGATAACAGATTTTATAATATCGCAGGCCTTCTTAATTTCCGCTTGCGTAATATTAATGGGTGGCGCTATCCTAAAGCTATTAGGACAAGAAAGAAACCAGAAGCAGACTACGCCTTTTTCAAGACAGCCCTGTACGATCTGATAAACTTCTTCAACTGATTTAAATTCGATGGCAAACATCAAACCCTTACGCCTAATCTCCACAATACGAGGATGATCCAGCAAGCTTTCAATCAGTTGTCCTTTCGCTTCCACCGTTTCCAAAAGGTTCTCTTCTTCAATAACTTCTAAAGTAGCCAAGGCAGATGCACAGGATACCGGGTTTCCGCCAAAAGTGGTTATGTGACCCAGCATAGGATCATGTGTAAGCGACTGCATGATATCGTAGGAAGAAATAAATGCACCTATGGGTAAACCGCCGCCTAACGCTTTGGCGCTGGTCAAAATATCCGGGATGACCTGAAAGTGTTCGAGGGCGAAAAATTTACCCGTTCTTCCAATTCCAGTTTGGATTTCATCGAAAATAAGCAAAGCTCCTATCTCAGTACACCTTTTACGAAGATCGGTGAGGTAATTCTGAGCGGGTATTCTTACACCCGCATCTCCTTGAATGGGTTCTATGATTACACAAGCTGTTTTCTCTGTGATCTGGCTCAGATGAGTAGGGTTATTGAATTCTAAAAACTTGACATCGGGTAAAAGAGGCCTGAAAGCATACTTTTTAATTTCGTTACCAGATACACTTAATGCACCATGAGTACTGCCATGGTAAGCTCCACGAAACGAAATAATTTCTGTACGCCCGGTATATCTTTTCGCAAGCTTTAGGGCGCCTTCATTTGCTTCAGTACCACTATTAGTAAAATAGACGCAATTCAGGCTGTCGGGTAAGAGTGAAGTAAGTTTTTCTGCAAGGCGGTTAGGTGTAGATTGTATAAACTCACCGTAGACCATCACATGCATATGTTTATCCAATTGATCTTTTACAGCTTGAATCACTTTTGGATGTCTATGGCCTAAATTACTCACCGCTATTCCGGATATCATATCCATATATGCTTTTCCATCAGGACTGTATAGATTGATGCCTGATGCCGATTCAATTTCTAAGAGAAAAGGACTATTCGTAGTCTGCGCAAGATTTCTTAGGAAAGTGGAGTGATCGAATTCCATGCTATTATACAAGGGCTATTTCTTAAAATACAGTGAAATCGACTCTTCTGTTTTTTTGGCGGCCGTCTTCTGTTTCATTGGTATGCTCAGCGATTTCCTCACCATAACCTACTACGGAGATGCGTTCATCAGGAACTCCCATATCTTGCATGAGCTGTCTTATTTTTTCTACACGTTGAATGGATAATCTTACATTATAATTATCTACACCTTGACTATCTGTATGGCCTTCTATAAGAACCACTCTCCCTTGTAGTGCGTATTCTACAGCCACCAAGAAAGGCTCCATATCTACAACGGAAAATTCATCTTCATCAAAGGTAAAATAAAGTGGTTCTAGTTGAATTGGATCACCGTCCTTATGATTTCTGAGTTTTTGTTCAACCAGCTTTCGAATTTCGTCATGCTTTTCGGAGGTAGGAGCAGGCAGGTTGTTTTCTTCCAGTATCTCGTCTTCAATAACGTGTTTTTCTTCTAGCGTCTGCTCATCAAATGATTTGTTATGAAAGTCTTCTTTTTCCTCAACCGTTTGAACCACGGGCTGTGGTTTTTGGGAGGGTTGTGGTGGGGGGCTATCGGCAGGGTCAAACTCAGCCAGAGGCAGGCTTTTTGGTTTCTTTCCCTTCACCGCTACTCGAATATTTTTAGATCTGTATTTTTTCTTAAAAAGGCGGAAACATTGTAAATTAGAATTGAGGGTACCTTTATATTTTCGCTTTCTATTTTTTTGATGTGCCTTTTGATATTTGCTCTTTTTCTGGGCTATTGCGTTATCAGTTATATAACTAGCCAAAACGAATAAGATAAGTATAAATGCCTTGGCATTATTCATAAATAAAAATCGCCTTAATTTATGCAATTTCCGATAAATTATAGTTTAATTCAAACCATAATAAGTAAACTAAATAAAAGGACGAAGTAATGGGTTTATCAAGGTCTCGAAATCATAAAGTTATAGGTGGCGTTTGTGCCGGGATAGCGCAGCAGTATGGCTGGGATATAGGATTGGTTCGTCTGCTTTATCTGGTTATTTCTATTTTTAGCGCTGCATTTCCCGGGGTGCTCGTTTATGTTATTCTTTGGATAGTCTTACCTACAGAGTAGATCTTTTTTCAAGCGCCAAGAATTCTGCTATCTCGCTCTGTACTTCTGAAGTAGATTTACCGTCATAAGGTGCTGTGGCTATGGCTTTGAACAATTCATCTACCAATGCTTTACTAAAGCCTAATTCCTGGGCATACATAGTAGCTACCTGAAGCTCTATATCTTCTACGATATTGTCTAAATAGATCATGTGTATCAGATGAAAAACCGCCTCAAGTTTTTCATTCTGAGATTGTAGCGGTTTAAAATCGAGATTATCAAAGTTTTCCTCAATAGAATGTAGATCTTGGATAGATAAACCAAGCTGCGTGCTCCATTTCATAAGGCAAGCGACATATTTAGTTTCGATCATCGGCTTTTTGAAAAACAGAGCCAGAATATTCATGAAACTTCTTTTTAAAGAATGTAGCTCCTCGGTTGATAATTTATCCATAATTAAAGATACATGAATTAATTGCAAATAGTATTCAGTACGTTTATGGGTGCTATATATCCATTCGCTTTCGCTTTTTGAAGATCATCACAAGCTCGGTCATTATTGCCTGTACCGGAACGGCACAAAGCTCTTAAATAATAGGGTTCCCCGTAGTTAGGACGTATTGAAACCGCCCAGTTAAAATCATGAATAGCGTCCTCATACTTCTTTAATTCAATATTGAGTTTACCTCGCTTGTAAAACATTTGAAAATATTCTTCAGAGAAATTGGTCAGTGGCACTACCAGTTCGAATGCCTCTCCGTAGGTATTATTCTGAAATTCTTTGAATTTATATCGTGCTTCTGTGTAATAGTCCCAGGCTTTTTCTGTCATACTCAGTTTGTCCAGGTAGATGTCCCCAATTTTCATGATCAAGGCAATGTTATTTTCTTCGCGCATGAGAATGTACTCATAGGAATGAACGGCTTTTCGGTATTTTTCAAGAGCGTAATAAGAGGTAGCTAGCATTTCCCAAGTACTTATTCGCATAGGTTTTTGAAACTCCTTTAGTATTTCAAGGTCAGGAATGGCTTTAGTAAAATCCTCTTTCTCAAATTTTAACAATGCCGACTCACTGAGCGATGTTATCATATTTTCTTTAGCCTGGTAAAACATGTGTTCCACTGGCTGTTCTCGAATTAATTGAGTGATGGTATTGATAGCTTCTTCATATTGACCCTCATTGAACAACTCTTGTGCTGCCGCAACTGCTATTTCATTTTGCCGCTTTAGCTCTAGTAGCTCTTGCTCTTCATAATAAAGGCTTAATTTATAGGCACCCATAATCAGGAATCCGAGTATAAATACGGCACCAAGCGTAAATACCTGCACTTTAACATAATTCTTGTCTATTTTATAAACAGGTGCTGTTTTATACTTAGGTGCATTTTTCCAGCTGTATTTTCCATATCGATCGTAAACCGATTTTTCAGATGATGGACTACTGGGCCGGTAAGTCGGTTGACCAGTTTTGGGCTGAGAGGATTTATACTCAGCATAACTTAACATGAGGTCATAATTAGCTTTTTTATAAGGATCAGATAGTGTCTGATAAGCCGTGTTTACATGCTTAAAATATTCTTCAGCGGCGGGGTTATTAGGGTTTTTATCAGGATGATACTGTAGCGCTAGTTTCTTGTATGCAGCTTTTATCTCTGTTAAGTCTGCCTCTTTAGCTATACCAAGTACCTGATAGTAATTGAGCATAAACTAAAATTAAATGATTCTACAGTTTTAATCTGTATGGATTGGTTTTTTTCTTAATCGGCTGTAGAAGTAAACTGAGCCTAATAGTACTAAAAGTGAAATGAATTGAGAGTGACTTACGTAGCCCTCTATGACATAACCTCTGCTTACATCTCCTCTAAAAACTTCGATAACAGATCTCCCCA
>JBCCSU010000129.1:0-13047 GCA_039199635.1 Bacteroidota bacterium
ATGTAATATTTTAAATAAAATTTAACTTTTTTCTCGATAAATGTAGATCTCATTCAACGAGAAAAAAGTTAAATAAAATTTAACTTTTTTCTCGTTGAATGAGATCTACATTTATCGTTGTTTAATTAAGTTGGAATTATGTTTCGCTTTACCTTTTGCCTTTCCCTACTTTCATTAGTTAGTATTCTTTCTGGTTTCGGCCAGACCACAGGTGTTACCTACAAACCCAGATTAAATCCTGTTAGTCCCTCGGCTTACGAGTTTATGAAGTATGGAGATATACCGGTGGGCGAATACACAGGTGTACCTAACATATCTATTCCTATTTATACTGTTAAAATGGCAGGGTTAACTATACCTGTAGACTTAACCTATCATGCCGCAGGAGTTCGGGTTTCGGAAGAAGCAAGTTGGGTGGGGTTAGGCTGGAATATCAATGTTGGCGGAAGCATTACGCAGATAGTTAACGGTATGGATGATTTTGGTTACTACCAAAGTCGTTTTGATATAAAACCGTCGGTTTTTGATAATGTGCCGCAGGGCGCCGATGGCAATTGTACAGTAATTATAGCTGGTTACGATGAATTGAGTCATGATAATGACCCACTTATTCCTTATCAATACCTGAGTGGGTATGAAGACTCTGAACCCGATATTTTTAAGTTCAGCGTTTTGAACTGGAGTGGTGAATTTGTCCTGGATTGGGTAGCCAATAGTTACACGTGTCTCTCAGATAAGAATATTGTCGTTACTCCTTTAAATATTAATCATAATGGACGACCATCTAGCTTTGAGATAAAAGTTCCTGAAGGGCATAGATTCAGATTCCAACTAAAAGAGGAAACGCTGATAGACCGCCAAGTCACCCGTATCACTCAAAATCCTGATGGTAGACAGCATCCCGGTGGCCCACCCATGGGGCAGGAAGCCAGTTCAAGAACTTACAAACTTATCCAGATTGTAACTAATGAAGCTGATTACGTCGGGTTTGAGTATGTTATGTCTGACGAAGTAGTCAACCTACCTTCTGTGAGTGTGACTAAGGAGTATAATGAAGAAAAGATTCCCGGTACCATAGGACAGGATTGGTTGAATGTGGTCCGCTCACGATTTCCATATGCTATTGAATATACCAATTATACCAGCACGACTCAAAGGTTGGCCTATGTACATAGAATTACTACCGGGAAGGAAATTATAGAGTTTAATTCGGCGCCCGGGCGTTTGGATTTTGATGGCACCCGACAGCTAAATGAAATCACAGTAAAATCTCCAAATAACGTTATACACTCAAGGCACTTATTTAACTATGGCTATTTTGTGGGCCATGCCGATGGAGCAGATACAGACAATTACCTCCATTATCTGAATATAACCAAGTCGGCCGAAGAATTGACCCACAGACTAAAACTTTTATCCGTTCAGAAAGTAGGTGAACCCTCACATACCTTTGATTACTTTGAAGAACCGCTGCCAAAGAAAACGTCCCTGGCCACAGACTATTGGGGCTATTACAATAGAGTGCTGTCTAATGCTTCTATGTTCCCTAATTTTTATCGCTTTGGTTTAAGGTATGATACGGGTTTAGGAAATAACAAGAGTGCCGACCTCATGGGTACCAAGGCTGCGTGTTTGACAGGCATAACATACCCTACCGGTGGCCGCACGGAATTCGACTATGCGCTCAATTCTTTCGATAACTACTTCGCTCCGGATATGGAATACTTTGATGACATTGACACCGGAGGCAGCTTTTCGTTGGAGGTTTCTGATAATAACGATGGGTCCCATAATACGTTTGAGGTGGTCCGGCTTCCAGAATTGGGGGCACATTTTACGGGACAGATAGCCTTAAGCGGGCCGTGCGTGCCCCTGACTTATGATCAGGAAAACATTTGGGTAAAAGTGATCAAAATTAAAGAGGAAAAAGCCTTAATCTGGGATCGTCAGCCATGGCAGATAGGGAGCATACTTCAAGATCCGGCGAATTTTGAATGGGAGGAGACCTTTGATTTTGCTCCCGGGGAAATGACGGAAACGGATTTCTCCAAATTCATAGATGTGGAATATCTGGAGAACACGCCCGGATTAATGGTATTTGAGGCACAATTGGCTGATGGTTGCGGTCCGCAAAATGCTGCCGGGGAATCCGGTTTTGCTGCTGCCAATATTGACTATGTCACCTTTGGGGATAAGCTAGCTGGCCCAAATGAAGGCATAATTTCGCAAGGAGCGGGTTTGCGGGTGCATGCCATACGCAATTATGCTGACCAGGGAAATTCAAAGACCAACGAAACGGTTTACGAATATGAAGAGGGTAAATTAATGAGCCCGCTCACCTTTATAGACCAGTATGACTCAAGAGCATATTTTAAATATTTGTTTCGTCCATATTTATCAAATGTCGTAGTATGTTTTTCCCCTCAATGGTATGGTACTACTACCAAAATAAATACAGCCAGTATTATTCCTTATTCTACCTCTGCCTCAGGCTCGTATGTAGGCTATGGTCGAGTCACCAAAAAACAGTTAAACGTCATAGATGGTACAGCAGGCAATGGGAAAGTTGTTACTGAATTTGTCAACAACCCCGATGATGGTGCGATAAACTTTATAGGTAACGGTATTTTTACATCACTTCCACTCACCAAGCATTATCCTATCAATGGCCTGTTGGAATCTTCTACCACCTATGATAATAACGATACTCCAGTAAGACGTATTGACAACACTTGGGGGTATAGAGGTGGTTATTGTGTATACGGACTCAAACCCAAGTGGAAAGAACAGACTCAGCACGGTTTCAGTTGTGAAACGGTTTACAAACAGCATTACCACATCGGTCTTTATCCTTTGCGGCAGGTGGAAAGCATCCAACTCTCGCAGCAAGTTACTGAGTTTTGGGGCACAGAGGAGCAAAGCACTACCACCAGCTACCATTACAACAGCAGAAATGAAATTGAACGCCAAACCTTTGTGGATAGTCAAGGGGATACGCAGGAGACCCGTTTCTTCTATCCCTACGATCGTAGTAGTGTCTTTATTATGGATCAAATGGTGTCTTATAATTACATAGCTCCGGTTGTAGAAACGGAAGAGTATTTAAATAATACCCTTATACGTAAAAGAAAGACGGATTATACATCATCGCCCGGTTACTTTGCTCCCAGACAGATTAGTACGTCACGGGCTAATGACCCTTTGACCACGGAAATTACATTCGACCGTTATGAAAATGAACGATTGGTGCAATATACGCCCAGAGATGGCCCGTCTGTCACCCTGCTATGGGGCTATGACCATGAATATGTAGTTGCACAAATTATTAACGCCAATTATACTGAATGTTCAGCGTTGGTAGATCTTTCCGTATTGCAGAGCCCTGCCAGTGAATCCGCCCTGCTCTCAGAACTCCACAAACTAAGGAATGGGCTGCCACATGCTCGGGTGGCTACTTACAGCCATAACGCTCTGCAAGGTGTATCAGCCATAGCAGATCAAAACAATCAAATGCAGTCTTTTGACTACGATGCTTTAGGAAGACTGATCGGAGTTAAAGATAATGACGCTCAATATCTTAGCACCTTCAAATATAATTTCGCAGATCCACAGTCGGCCAACATACAACTTCGCAGTAACTTTATTAAATCGGAAAGGTTTAATGTTGAGGTTGGCAACCCTGATTTGCCGTTGCCCGAAGGGCTCAGAAATATCGCCTATGCTTATTCCGATGGCCTGGGAAGGGCGGTACAGACCGTAAGATTGCGCCAAAGCCCGAAAGGTTTTGATATTGTACAGCCGAAGGAGTATGACGCGTACGGCCGTGAGTCCAAGTTATACTTGCCTTATGTGAGTGGAACAGATGGCAGACTCAAAAGTATTATCCCTGCCCTTTACAACTTTTATCAAGATCAGGCTAATGTGGCCCATGATCCGGTACCTTATGCCGAGAGGCGATATGAAGCCTCTCCGCTGAATCGTGTTTTGGAACAAGGTTCGGAAGGAACTGTATGGCAAATAGGATCGGGCAATACATCGGCATTTGAATATAAGCTGAATCATTTGCAAGATGTAGTTTTTAATTGGGATGTTGATGCTACTACCGATGCCTTGACCCTGGCCGGTTACTATGCGCCCAATGAATTACAGAAAAATGTGACCAAAGATGCCCACCGCCACGCGGTCATTGAATTTGTGGATAAACTGGATCGGGTAGTTCTCAAGCGGGTTCAGGCCGTAACCACTCCCAATTCAGTATACATTACCGGACAGTGGGCCGATACCTACTATGTCTATGACGACTTCGGTAATTTGAGATATGTCATCCCTCCGGAGGCGGTCAAGGAATACCGAATGAATTTAGCAATACCGTTCCCACCACCCTCACAGGGTTTTCTCAACCAATGGGTCTTCCAGTACAAATACGATGGCCGTGATCGTATGACCGAGAAGCGTGTGCCCGGTGGTGATTGGACCTACTTGGTCTATGATGAAAGAGATAGGTTAGTACTTACTCAAGATGGAAATCAACGTATCAATGGGCAATGGTCCTTCACCAAATATGATGAACTGAACCGGCCTATAATTACTGGCATTTATTCTTCCACGGCTAGTCGAACCCAAGTTCAGGAGGCTATAAATACTGGAAATTACGCACTTTTCGAGGTACGTGATAATGCTGCTTCCTATGGCTATTCGAACCAATCATTTCCTAATACCGGTATTGTAGACCACTACTCAATTACTTATTACGATACCTATGATTTTCGTGATAATTTAAGTGAGTTTGGCTCAGGATTTTCCTACGAGGCCCCGAATCACACCACTTCAGGAATTACTACCCCTCGAGGTACTTACAATTACGAAGATCAGGCCTTTGTTATGGTAAAAGGGCAGGTCACCGGTAGTCTAGTGCGCGTGTTGGGTAGTAACGAATGGCTGAAAAATGTGTCGTACTATGACGATAGCTATCGTCTGATCCAAAGCGTTTCTAAAAACACCTTCCATGGCACCACCGAACGCATTAGTCGTTTATACAACTTTCCCGGCTGGCTGCTGGAAACTTTCAAAACCCAAACGCGTAACGGCACGGCCTTTTCTGTAAGAAACCGGTACACCTACGACCACGCCGGCAGACTGATGGCCGGTTACCACGAGCTTTATGAAGGTGGTGTAGGCCAAGGAGAGGTATTCCTGGCAGAAAATAAGTACAATGAGCTTGGTGAACTCATAGAAAAGAACCTCCACGTAGAAGCGGGAGTGCCGCATCAAAGTATCGACTATCGCTACAACATCCGAGGTTGGCTAAAATCTGTGAATACGAGCAGTTTGCTGCCTTCTGTCACCAATGAAGATACCGACCAACCTAAGGACTTGTTCGGTATGGAATTACTATACAACACCGCCCTGGAGGGCATACCCACAAACGAATGAAGCAGTTACAAAAGATAATCCCTGTTGCCCTAGTCATCCTAGTCGCAACCCATTCTCTGGTACAAGCGCAAACCTACGACAGCACATTGCTGGTAGGTACCTGGCATGTCGATTTCCAAGCCACCGTAGACCTCATGTCCGATGCCCAGCGTGTACAATACGATTCGCTGGACGCCACTTCGCAGCAGCAAATGGAAGCCCAACTGAACGGTCAGTACTTTACATTCACTGAGGATCAACGTTTTGAAGCTTCCACCACTAGTACGTCCTATCCCGGAGCCTGGCAGCTTGAGACCACAGGTTATCTGGTGCTTACCTACGATCAAGGCGCGGCTTTCCGGCAAAAAATAGAACAATTGGATAGTCAAACGCTGGTTTTACAGGTAGTGGAAGATCCGGATTCTGAGGCCTTATTTCACCACCTTCATTTAACCAAGACCAATTAATACCCATGGCACGAACCACACTGATAACGGTCCTCATTAGCCTTTTTTGTAGTTTTTCCTACAGTCAGCTCTTAATACCCATAGACGACTGCCTGATTTGTGAAGATCCTATCGATGATCCCGATCCGGTGATTTCGGTAAGTTTGAGCGGCCCTAGTTCGGTAAACGCGAACGACTATGATTACTATTATGTAAATGTGAGTGGTGGTTCTCATACCTCATCTTCCTACACCGTATCCGGAGGTACTATAGTTTCCCAGAGTCGGACCAGTGTACGCGTCAGGTGGACCAGTGTAGGGAGTAGTCGGTACATTCGGGTAAATGCCCGGGTCAGTGGCAACTACTATCTCAGAACACGGTATGTAACCGTAAATCCCCAGGTTGTGCCCCTAAGTGCCGGCAGCATCAGCGGAACAAAAACCATCTGCTATGGCGCATCGGCAGGCACTTTAAGCAACAGTACCTCCGCCAGTGGTGGTAGCGGCACCCTGTATTATCAGTGGCAGTATTCTACAAATAATAGCAGCTGGACGAATATTTCAGGCGCCACCAGCTCCAGTTATTCCCCAGGAAACCTTACCGCTACCCGCTGGTACAGACGAAGGGCCAAACGCGGTAGTGAGACCAAATATACAAGTAGTATTAAAATCACCGTACGGGCCGACCTGAATCCCGGTAACACGTCCGGCACGCAAACCATTTATTGCTATGGTTCTTCGGCTGGCACCCTGGGGAATAGCGCCTCTGCCAGCGGTGGTACCGGAAGCTACAGCTACCAATGGCAAGTCTCCTACAACAACAGCACCTGGAGTAATATTTCCGGAGCTACCGGCACCACCTATTCTCCCGATGCTATCACCTCCACCCGTTGGTACCGTAGAAGAGTATACAACTCCTGTGGCGGCTACAAGTACGCCTCGCCAGAAAAGATAACCGTAAATCCCGATTTGAATGCAGGCAGCATTTCCGGTAGCACCATGATATGCTACAATGCCTCCGCAGGAACCTTGGGTAACACTAGCACGCCGAGTGGTGGCTTTGGGTTATATAATATCCGCTGGCAGTATTCTACGAATAACAGTACGTGGTATGATATTGAGGGAGCTACGGACCTTACCTATTCCCCCGGAAACTTAACGGCAACGCGCTATTACCGCAGGAGCGCCAATTCATGTAGCAAAACGAAATATTCCAATGTCGTCACCATTAGCGTTTTACCTAACCTTCAACCCGGAAGCATCAATGGTCAAAAAACCATATGCTCGAATGAGTCAGCCGGCACCTTGGGCAATAGTACTTCCGCTAGTGGAGGCTACGGAACGCCAAGTTACCAGTGGCAGTATTCTACGAACAATAGCACTTGGAATGATATTTCTGGAGCCACCGGCACGACCTACGCCCCTGGAAACCTGACCTCCACCCGCTGGTATCGCAGAGAAGCAAACTCCTGCAGCCAGACTAAATATTCGAACGTGGTTAGCATCTCAATAACTTCTAACCCCACACCGGGAGTAATTACAGGGGGCGCTGCACTCTGCAGTGGCGAGACGGCCAGCGCCCTCCAAAACAGCACCTCAGCGACGGCTTCCATTGCCTATTTTTGGCAGAAAAGGGAGGCCGGTGGCAGTTGGGTAGACATACCCGGTGCTACAGGCACAACGTATGATACCTACGCTCCTGGAGCGCTGACTACATCCACGGATTTTAGACGAGGCGCAGGTAATTATTGCAGCACGGTATACTCTAATGTGGTAAGTTTTACCGTGAATGCGAATACCACTACCCCCACCATTGACTCGGACATCTTCTACACGCTGGATGGTCCTGAAATCATTCGAGGTGCACCCTCAGGCGATACCTGGTACTGGCAAGGGACCGATCCGAACGGAGAAAGCACGGCCAACTCCGATTCAAATTATCCGATCACAAATGCCGGAACCTACTACCTGAGAAGCCAGGACGCCAACGGCTGCTGGGGACCTGCCACAGCCAAGACCATAGTGCTAACCGTACAAAAACCTGTGCCATCCATCGTGGGGACTACAGTAAGGTCCGTCACCCTGAACTGGACGGGCGAGGGCACGGAAACGGGCTTTGTCATTCACCGTGCCTCCACGGCCGGGGGTTCGTATACTGTCATCCATACTGCCGAGGACACTGACCGCAGCTTTACCGATACCGGCCTTACGGTAGGAACCGACTATTTTTACCGGGTTCAAGCCGTGCAAAACTTTGCCTATTCGGGCAGTGATATTTTACAGGTAACTACACTGGCTCCCAATACTGACTTGAGCTACACCCCTCAATATAATGGCAATATAGCTGCTATTAAATGGGGTGATGCAGTTGCGCAGGAGACCGAGAAACTCTACACTTACCACTACGATGCTCTGAATCGCTTCACGACCGCCCACTATACCGAAGGTAGCAGCGCTGGAACTATTTGGAACCCCGGCCCAACGCCCAATACCGGAGCGTATACGGTGCATGACATAATCTATGACTTAAATGGCAATATCGAGAGTCTGACCAGAAACAGTCCTGAAGGCATCATGGATGACCTTTCGTATGTGTATGAAGGGAACCGGTTACGATCCGTGACCGATATCGGGGATATCTCGTTAGGTTTTGTAGACGGCCATCCCGATGGCAATGACTACAGTTATGACGCGAACGGCAACGCCACACAGGACCTGAATAAAGGGATCACTAGTATCACGTACAACTACTTAAACCTGCCTGAGGTCGTCACGAAAGACGGGGGCGGATACATCAAATACATTTATGACGCAACCGGTAAAAAACTGGGACAAGAAACCTATGATGAGAACGATGTCTTGCAAAGTAAATCGGATTACCTGGGGGAGTTCGTCTACCAGGACGATGTATTGAAAAGCGTCCAACATGAAGAAGGCATGATCGTCCCTGATGAAATGGATGGAGGATGGGAATATCAATACAACCTTAAAGACCACTTGGGAAATACACGGGTAACGTTTACTACCAAACCTAAAACAGTTGAATTTACAGCGTCTTTTGAAAGTGAGCGTGCTGCTGAAGAAGAAGCACTATACTATAATGTAGCTGAATCCAGGGTTACCTTCAGCGCTGCAGATGCCAATGTCGATGGCGGCAACGAAGTTACACGCATTAATGGTAGCCAGCCGATGGGAGCAGGTTTAGCGTTATATGTAGCTCCAGGCGACTTGCTGGACATGGAAGTGTATGGATATTACGAAGGCGGTAGCGGGTACTCCACACAATCCGGCATTAACGCCATAATAGGAGCCGTGGCCGGAGGTTTCGGTGGAGCGACCGGAGTTGGAGCTACCGAAGGCCAACAGGGAACCTTCGATGCTTTGAATAGTGCTATAACAGGTGTGGGCTTAAACGGCACCTCGGATGATAATGTGCCAGCGGCTTTCTTAAACTATATGCTCTTTGATGAAGCTATGGCCATGTACCAGCACGGCTTTGTCCAGATCTCTTCTGCGGCCGGTATGGACCATGAGCATATGTTCCTGGAAGATGTGCTGGTGGAAAAAGAAGGTCTAGCCTATGTGTGGGTAAGCAACGAAAGTGCCAGCCTCAACTGGGTGTATTTTGATGACATGACCGTGACCCTGAGAGAGGGAATCCTGGTTCAACAGGAAGACTATTATCCCCTGGGTCTGTCGTTCAACGGTTACAAGCGGTATGATCCGAACTATGAGGGCACGTATAGTACTGGAGGGTTGGGCTTAAAAGACCTGGGCTTTCGGCAGTATGATATCACTACTGGACGGTTCCATGTGGTAGATCCCTTGGCAGAATTGCAGCTGGGAGAAAGCCCATATCAATACGCTGGCAATAACCCGATCAATAACATTGATGTATTGGGCTTGCTGAAAAACAAGAAAGACAAAGAAAAAAGAAGGAAAAAGAAGAAGGTGGATAGAGTGGATGGCAAAAAGAACGTAATCAACAAGCCACCAAAAAGGCCTAAGGTTAAAAAACCGAAAAAGAAATCAAAGGAGTCTAAGAAATCCAAAAAGAAATCGAAAAAGACTAACTCAAGCTCAGGTGATGAGGGAGAAGGTAGTGACGAATCCGATGACGCCTCAGAAGATGACGGGTCTGGTGGAGATGATGACGATTCATCAGAAGATGTTTTTGGTCCACCATTGTTCAAGCGTGACCGTGAGGAAAGGCGTCAGACTGCGGGCTCTGGCCGAACACCACGGTTTGCCGCAGGTCTTGTTACACCTAAACGTTCGGAGCACCGTGTGAAAAAACCAAATCCTACCAACTTGGGCAAGTGGCACCAGAAGTCTCAGAATGCTACCGATAAAGAGCAGTTACGGCAGGAGTTACACCGCAATCAACCCTATCTTCAGGCAGTAGCGCTGGAACGCCTCGGCATTTGGGGTTTGGAGGGGCACCCCTTCCATAGGCAACTGAAGCTAAGTCTTAAAACAGTTGAAAGCGAGGAGAGCTTTGGTAGTTATGGCAACGAGCCGCAGGCCGTACAGGAAGTATTGGATGCCATCAAAACCGCCAATGAGGAAGAAGAAACAACTCTTGACCTAACGGCACTTAAGAAAAAATACAGCGGTGGTGTGCATAGAAAACGTAAGGTCAAAATCAATGGCAAGGATGTTGATATCACCATCATCTTTGACGCAGGCGATGTAGTTATAGATCCTGGGTTGAATTTCCCTGGAACACATAATGATGGGAGAAGCTCCTATGACTTTGATCCTGAAGACGGTAGATATGGATTAAGGATCATAGTAGATCCTGAAAATGCAGAGGACTTGGAAAATTATTTAGGAATCAATGAAGAATCAGAGATTGACCAACTGTTGAGTGACATCTTACCAACAGATATAAGTGAGGCCGATAGGACTAAATATGAAACGCTTCTAAAGACCGCTAAAAATGACGGTGGGGTAAACACAAATATTACACCGAGCGATTGGGTGACTGATCAAACGCAAGATCCTGATCTTACAAAACCTGTCAAAGATGCGAGTGGAGATTTCGTCTTGGATGCTAAGGGTAAGAAAACATATAAGACAAAGAAGCGGCAATGTTGGACTGCTGCCAAGATGATGTTAGACAATACCTCTTATAGCAGCGGTGGCTCTTCAGAAGTGTATCAAATGGCACTTGAACACAAGACCAATTCAGAATTGGTCCATGATCAAGAGAATACTAACGAAGGGATCAGAAATATATGGGACCATATGGAAGCAGGACGTCCTGTACAAGTTGGTGTTCACCACGAATATAAAAAAGGGATTAATTGGGACAAGTCGACAGATCATTTTGTTGTGTTAACTAAAATGAAATTTGACAGTCAGCGGGAGGAGTTTTACTTTGAGTATTACGATCCTGGCACCGTGTCTGAGAATAAGGGAACTTCGGCAAATAATAAGCTATACCTGACTAAAGAAGGAAGTACGTATATTGTCAAAGCGTTAAGCACAGGTAACCCAGCCTTACCGATTGGCAAGAAATATGTTGTAACGCATGTGCGTCCTAACGGGGATGCTACTTTTAAATCAGGTGTCATTTATCAGCCAAATTTAAGCTCTGGTACGTGTTCAACTATTGTATGTGAATAAGAAATGAAATTAATATGAAATCTACACTGCTATCCATATTATTCGTGCTTTCTAACTTGTTAGCACAATGCCAGGTCAATTTTGATGCTTACAATAGCATTATAAATCCTTCTTTTGAGGGTTTTGTAGCTCTTTTTTCTCAGAAGAATTTACCACTGTCGGCAGATATTATACTGGCTGAACAGGATCTGCAGAACCCTACGGCTGCTCTTATACCAAGTGACATGATCGACGAATTTTTGAAAGAAGACGGAGTGCATTTGATATCAAAACTTTATGATATAGAGTTGGAAGATGGTCAACCCGATTATACGGAAATGGGTGCTTTTTACCCACTTTATAAATTGCCTACGGATGGAGATTATGTAATGCTGGTTGTCTCTCAGGCCGATCCTTATGGATCATTTGACAGGGTTCACGTGATGACATTTGACCTGTCAGGTCAGTTTATCAGTTTTATAAATACTTTGTATGCAAAAAATTCTATCGATATAAATAATAAGATTGATATAAATTTGAAGTCCTACTATAACTATGTTTTATACGAGGTTGCTGGCCAGGACACAGATCCTCCTAGGGATCGACAATTTAATGGATTTGAGGCCAACAGTGTCTACCAAGTTACATCAGACGGACAAATAATGAAGGACTCCTTTACAAAAACGCCAGGTGATTTTATGTGGGAGACTAATGAGAAACGTTATAAGAGAGTAAACTGACCATGATATTCAACAAATTGAACCAGCCGTTGAAATTTTCGAATGATTAAGGGCAATAATTTCAACTAGTGTACCCAGTTTAACAGCTCTGCTATTTATGAATAAAAAAAGAAATAAACTTGTTCCAAGGGCCAAATATTCTCCGGGGAAGTATGACACGATGAAAATATATGCTTTAGGCCGGATTAACTTACATCCAGATTTCTATTCTTTAATATTTACCAAATCAAACATGGAGTATAGTTACACTTTCATTTACAATTTTAGTGTTACAGGTCTGGTAAATTCAAGTATGCTGCTCACGGTCAAAGATAACTTATCACCAACTTACATGGCATCTTGAAGGAATATAGCTTTATACAGAATGACGGGACGATCACAAATAGGAATTTTGGTGAGCTTGAAGTTTAAAATGTAGTCTTAATTGTAGATGAAAATGGTTTTCTGTTCGACTTAACTGCAAATACATTTGTGAGATGATAAGATACGATGGATATTATACTTCCGATCCGCTACCATACAAAGATGGTAATGCCAGATATAGAGAGGAAGGTTATTTTCATAACGCATATTTATTCCTTTCCAATGGTACCTACTTAAAAGCTGTTAAGAAAACCAAACCTGAGCAGGTGAGCTTTTCAGAGGCTGACTTTAACCCTGATTTTCCCAATAAATATGAAGTTAAAGATAACGAGGTGATAATTACTTTTGAAACTGGAACAGAATGGGAGTTTATAGAAGTCTATATGATTATCAACTCTACCATATTAAAGTGTAAAGATAAAACTCTCCATTTTTTTAGTTGGTGAATAAAATATAGGATGGTAGTAGATAGTTTGC
>JBCCSU010000130.1:0-13044 GCA_039199635.1 Bacteroidota bacterium
AATGTGCCGTTTAAATCAAATATGAATAAACGTTTGGCTGTACTAATATCTAAGACAAAGAACATTTCGTCGTAGACATGGATATTATGTACATAGCCGATTAAGCTCTCTTTGGAAGCTTCCAAAGGAACATAATCAATTTGTTCAAAGTAGGAAGAATATTGAAATGGATTAACAGCTAAGCTGTCAACATTGATTACTTCTTTTGCTGGACTCTCCTTTTCAGCATTAGCACAGGAATTCATCATAACTATTGCTACTGCACAATACAGAATAGTGAAATAATGTTTGATAAGACCCAAGCTTTCAGAAAGCTAATGTATTCTATAAAAAAAGAAACTCGATTTTCAGATATGACGAATAATCTTACAAAAATCGAGTTTCAAACTTATTATTTAATTACAGGTAACTGTAGTCAAACTTGCCATGTATTCTGGTGGTAGTTCAACACCTTCACATCCTGATATAGTGAGCTCGGTGACATATCCGGATTCACAGGTACCTCGGTCTCCAGGTATACATGACTTCATGTACACAGTCTCCGTCACAAAACCGCCTCCGGGGCAAGCAGTAGTAGTTTGTGATAGAATACTTGTATTAGTTCTACAAAAAGTGGGGCCACCACCAGTACCACCAGATGGCTCATCGTTTTCACAATCAGCCATGTGACACGGATCACCTGGAGGACATGGACTGTCAACCCATCTCCATCCCGAACCTTCCCATTCGTCAAAGGGAACCATTTCAAAATAACCACACTGAGCCGATAAACTTCCAGTAACTAGGAAAAAACAACAAAAAAACAATAAATTTTTCATCAGGGCTTATTTAAAAGGTTAAACACAAAACTGTAAGTAAAATTAAAACAATTTTGTTTTATCATAAAGGGATTGAAAAACAAAATATTTAAGATTTTATAAAAAAATTATAATTTACTGTAGTTATAACTGTAGCCTTCCCCAAAAAAGGGAAGGCTACATAACAGTTTCACTAATTAAGCCCAGCAAATAATGGACATTGCATTTCAACAGGAGTCGAGAAATAAATGCTTTAAATTTTCGAGTTATTTAACAAGTAGTCAGTAATTCTATTCATTACTGAAATTAGTCAGCTCTTCTATTTGGATTAAAATGTAACGCAAAATATTTAAGCGTTAGTCTTGATAAATTTCTAGAAGGCAAGAATATATTTCGGATACTGCTCCCATTTGAATCTAATTTTCCAAAAAATCTTTCAATCTCTTTTCCGCCTTGAGTAAGGTTCAATTCCTCTTGGGGAATTCTTAAATAATTTATATCTCGTAATTCGTTAGCAATTCTAATATGTTCATTTCTAGTGTCTTCATGAGTTACGAAAACAATCGTAGTCACACCGACTTGATTTTTGAATTTCTTCATCAAATCTAAATCCTCTTGAACACAGCTTGAGCATACATTATTGGGATAGCGATAAATGAGTACTTCATCAGATTTATAACCGACTAAATCTCTAATCTTTCCTTGTAATTCCTCTGGTATTTGTAACTGGTCTTGATATTGTTTGGTTTGGTGGAGCAATAAGTCTTCATATTCGGATAATTTTTCTCGACTCTCTTGTTGATCAATACTAGTAGTTAATTCATATTCTTTTCGCTCTATTTGACTCTTCCTCAGCCTAGCATAAAAAATAACATTGGCTACTAAAAGCCCGACAATTATTATCCAATAAATAGCCGTTTTCATCTTTCTCATTTTTAGAGTAAAAGATAATAAAGTTGGCTTAGTTTTATTTGATAATCCTAATTGAGGTTTAATATTTTACGTTTATTCTGTAAAATTCAATTCTTACTGTTCAAATGCGTGTTGCTGAGATTTTCAAAAAAATATTGATGGATTCACCTCAGTGATTCAAAATTATTCACTGAGTGATTATGAATTAAAACGTTTGTATATAAGCATATGCAACACAGATACATCTAACAACTTTATTACCGAAAGTTATAAACTCTACAAAATCACGATTCAAAAGTAGCACTACCTTACCGGTTAATCACAAACCATTATCCCCTGACCCAGCCCTACGAAAGACATAACCGGGCTAAGGTAAGGAATGTCAAGAGCAAGACCTCTGATAATTAATAGGATGCCAAGAAGAACGGCAAAGGAAGGGATAGCAAACTTGATGGTGCTACCAATTCGCTTTTTAATCTGAAGGGAACCCCATCCTACCCCTAGCATCATAGGTATAGTACCTAAGCCAAAGCCGATCATCAACACCAAAGCTTGCCTTAAGTCTACCAGCGCTAAACCACTGGCTACGGCGAGATAAACCAGTCCACAAGGTAAAAGACCATTAAGAAAGCCCACTAAGCCATGTCCCCACCCGTTTTTACTTTTTAATAATCCATTGAGCCTTTTACGCAACGGATGAATGATCATTCTATTCCACGGTGTATTAACTAATCTACCCTGGAAGCGTGGATATAGTGCAAAGGCTATAACCATCACGCCCATCACAATGGTCAGCAACTGCTGCACTCCGAAGAAGGACAAGCCCTCCCCTACTAAACCAAAAGTCAACCCTAAAAGAGAGTAAGCTGCTATTCGTCCCGTATTGTAAATAAGACTTCTGACCCAGCTACCTTGGTTATGGGCTACCATGGCTATCGGTCCGCACATACCTGCACAATGCAAGCTGCCAAAAAAACCGATCACTACTCCTGTGAAGAATGCCGCGTTCATAGCTTTAGTTTTTGATAGCGAGAATCGCAAGTAAGATTATAACATTTTCTTTCCTTCAATTCGTCTTTGGCTAAGCCTCCGGATGGAAACGTTAGAGTATTAAAACCTTTTCTGTGTAAAATTCTTTGTCTTTATCTTTCCAATTGACTTTTACCCGCCATAGTCCTTTATCTAATTCACTAGAAGAAAAAACCTGCTGACCGTCCACTAGTTGTATGGTATATTTTTTATCCAATCGGGCATCTGATGGTCTAAAAAAGTAAATAGTACCGTTCAGTTCCTTACCATTAGGTGTGGATAGTGTAATGCTCTTTTTCTTAGCATCGTAGTTAACCTCTGGCTTCAGTTCATTCAGTGCATTGGAATTAGTAATTCTATCCATTTGATCTTGATAAGCTAATTCCTGAACATAATAATCCTTTGCCACCAAATGAATATCCTGACTCATGCTGATCACCACCATGGTCACTATTACGCCTACAAAGGCAATGAATGTTATCGTTATTTTCGTTCCCCAGTTCATAGTGTAGTATTTAAGTCCATTCCCATTTATCGTAGTATATTATTTTCCAGTTTTTATAACTTGAGATAATTACAGCTCATGCTATTCATTACGCGCCTTCAAGAAGTATTAGCAATCAAGCTTGCGGAGTGTAGCTAAGAGCTTACCGCTGAATATTTCTTCCATCAGTATTTTTATTCTGCGTCATCACCCTCCATCCTTCATTTCACAAAACTCACCGGCCCTAAAAACTTTGTCTTAACCGTTTCCACAAGCTCCCCGCTGTTATAAACTCCTACTTTCAAATTAATCTTTGGTGCATCTATTTTCTCCGCTGGCATCTCAATAAAATAAACTCCCTCAGCAAGTCCATTGGCGCTAACCGTTACATCTCCGCCTCCTACTTTAAATATTTTGGCGCTCGACTCATTTTCAACCCTGACCTTAAGAGTCATATCATCAAAAGTCTTATTAACAAACTGAATGTTAAATAAGTTGGTGATATTACCGGCATCGGTTTTCTGATACAACTGACCAGGAACTTTTAATATGGTAGTCTCTATGTCTGAACGCGTGGCCAGTGAAAACGAAAGAAAGGTAATCAAGGCAAGCAGTACTACTGAATAGGCCGCTACACGAGGATTAAATAGCTTTTGTTTACCTTCTTCGATGGCTGTATGTGATGAGTACCGGATCAATCCCTTCGGTTTTTTGATCTTTTCCATCACATCGTCACAGGCATCAATACAAGCCGTGCAATTTACGCACTCGAGTTGTGTACCGTTTCTAATGTCAATGCCGGTGGGGCAAACATGCACGCAGAGTTTACAATCAATACAATCTCCCTTATCCTCTTGTACAGCATTTCTTTTGATCCTTCCTCTAGGCTCACCTCGTAACCAGTCGTACATAACCGCGATAGATTTCTTATCAAGTAGTACACCCTGTAACCTGCCGTAAGGACAAACCGCTACACAGGCTTGCTCCCGGAAGGAGGTAAAAACCCAGAAGAAGATTCCTGTGAATGCCATCAACCCAATAAATCCTGATAAGTGTTCCGTAGGTGGCTGACTCGCTATTTGTACCACTTGGTCAATGCCTATAAGATAAGCCATAACAGTATGGGATATAAGCAGAGATATTGTTAGAAAAATGGAAAGCTTTAGTGCTTTCTTTCTGATCTTAACAAAATTCCAGGGGCCATTATTGAGCTTCTTCTGTCGGTTAGCATCTCCCTCAATCCAATATTCGATCTTTCGGAAAACCATCTCCATAAACAGCGTTTGCGGGCAGGCCCACCCACACCATAATCTTCCAAAAACAACTGTAAAGAGGATCACAAAAACAAAGAAGGTGATCAATGTTATGGCTAAAAGGAAAAAATCCTGGGGCCAGAAAGGCTGGCCCAGAATCACAAATTTTCGTTCAAAGAAGTTGAGTAGTAAAAATGGTTTTCCGCTAATAGTGAGAAATGGTCCGGCAAAAAGAATGCTCAGCAAGAATACGGTAACCACGATCCGCAGGTTATGCATCTTACCGCTCGGTTTTTTTGGGTATACCCAAATCCTTTTACCTGACTCATCTACCGTGGCTATCGTATCACGAAACTGTTCATCGTATTCGTACAAGTTCTCAATGCTACTCACCTTATCTATTTTTGTTTATAGCTGTGCTACTGCAGTGGAATCCGCGGGTAATTCTTCCTCAGCAGGTAACGCCTCCGGAGTATATAATTCTCCTTGTGGATCCTTAGCCCCTGCTGGATTAGTTCCGTGCAAGGTCATAATATATGAAGACACATTTTGCATTTGTTCGGGTGATAGTAACGGCTCCCAAGAGATCATACCCTTTTCAGGCACTCCCACCTTGATTGTTCTGTAGATATCGTTAATGCTTCCACCGTGTAGCCAGTAATTGTCTGTGAGATTAGGTCCAATACCACCCCCACCGTTTTCCTTGTGGCATTGAGCACAGTTCAGGTTAAAAATTTGCTTGCCCTTAGCAAGCAATGCTGCATCCTCCACAAACGCCACATTACTCTCGTCAATATTGCTTTCCGGTAGGTTAGCTAATCGTGCAGCATTTGCCGCTTCAGCTTCTTCAATCTGGGCCATATATTCCTCCTCCTGAAGCGGTAGAGAATCAAAAACGTGGTAAGCCCCCAGGTAGAATACTGCGAAAATGATAGTGATGTAAAACAGCCATTTCCACCAGGGTGGCAAATGATTATCTAACTCTCGTATACCGTCATAATTGTGGTCTAGCACCAGTTCACCCTCTTCTTCCATAGGTCGGAAGTCATTGAGCTTACTCCACATTTTAGACCAGGAACTCTCCTCCTCGACCAGTTCCTCTCCCTTCTCCGCAGCTATTTTTTCGGCTTGTTGACGAACAAAGGTTTTTAACAGCTGAAGCACTACCACAGAAACACCGAGTACTAATAAAGCAATGATCAGTGTAAACCCCGTTACTAAATAAAAAACTGCTTTGCTATCTACAGTAACTGTTGATTCAGCGTTTTGAGAAAATGCCTCTATACCAGGAAGCATCAATAAGAATGCAGCCAATAGTTTAAACTTTAAATTCCTCATGATCTTATAGTTTTAGACTCCTCAATAGGTTTGGCCCCATCTTCCATAGGTAAGTTGCTCATTGCCTTGATATAGTTCTTATCAGTACGAACCACCCAAATGAGCAGGCTTACGAAAAAGATAAAGAATATGGATAGTGAGATGATCGGCCACACCTCCACGTTATGTATTTGTTCGAAATAATGTTTAAACATGTCTTTATCAGTTTGATGCTGTGGTTTGACCTTCTTTTACTTTAATATCTGTTCCTAAGCGCTGCAGGTATGCGATCAAAGCAATTATTTCAGCTTCCTTGGCAATTTCAATTCCATCCTCATCCATTAGGCTTTTCGCAATTTCTGCCGCTTGGGAATCCAGATCTTCATTGGCAGTTTCCTCATAACCTTCTGCATAGGGTACGCCAATGGTGCGCAGCGCGGTGATCTTACCGGCAGTAGCCGATTTATCTATAGCTGCTTCATAAAGCCACGGATATGGCGGCATGATTGACCCAGCAGATACTACCCCGGGCTCCAACATATGGTAATAATGCCAACTGTTAGGGTACTTCTTCCCTACCCTATGCAAATCCGGACCAGTGCGTTTTGATCCCCATAAAAAAGGATGATCGTAAACAAATTCACCTGCCTTTGAATATTCACCATAACGCTCGGTCTCTGACCTAAATGGCCTTACCATTTGAGAGTGACAGCTTACACATCCCTCACGGATGTAAATGTCCCGCCCATGAAGCTCCAAAGGTGTATAAGGTTTAACGCTGGCTATGGTAGGTACATTAGACTCTATCAGAAAAGTAGGTACCATTTCTATTACACCTCCTATGACAATAGCTATTAATGTGAGCACGGTAAAGATCACAGGCTTTCTTTCCAACACACTGTGCCAGCCCGTTTCCACTTGCTTTGGTGCTTTTTCAAGTGGTGCAGCTTCGGCATCCTCATTTGCGATAAATGTGCCTTGCCCAGCAGTCTTGATCAAGTTATAAGTCATGATGAAGGCACCTATTAGGTATAAGAATCCGCCGATAGCCCGCAACATATACAGCGGCAAGATTTGAACCACGGTTTCTAAGAAATTTTTGTATTCCAGAAAACCCTCAGCGTTGAACTCTTTCCACATAAGGCTTTGAGTAACACCGGCTACATAGAGTGGTAAAGCATAGATTATAATACCTAGGGTACCCAGCCAGAAATGGGCGTTGGCAAGCTTAACGGAAAATAACTTAGTTCCCCACATTTTAGGGATCAAGAAATATAACATCCCGAAAGTCATAAAACCATTCCAGCCCAATCCTCCTATATGTACGTGGGCAATGATCCAGTCTGTAAAATGCGCAATAGCATTTACATTTTTCAGCGAAAGCATAGGGCCTTCAAAAGTGGACATGCCGTATGCAGTTACCGCTACTACCATGAACTTGAGTACAGGCTCCTCTCTTACCTTGTCCCAGGCACCTCTTAACGTCAAAAGGCCATTTAACATCCCACCCCAACTCGGAGCAATAAGCATAACTGAGAACACAACCCCCAGCGACTGAGCCCAATTAGGAAGCGATGTATAAAGTAAGTGGTGCGGCCCTGCCCAGATGTAAATGAAGATCAAGGACCAGAAGTGGATAATAGATAACTTGTAAGAATATACAGGTCGGTTAGCTGCCTTGGGCAAGTAATAATACATCAAGCCCAGGAAAGGTGTAGTTAAGAAAAATGCCACTGCATTATGCCCGTACCACCACTGCACCAAAGCATCCTGAACACCAGCATACCAGCTATAACTCTTAAATAACGTAACTGGCATTTCGAAAGAGTTAACTACGTGGAGTACGGCCACTGTAACAAACGTGGCTATGTAGAACCAAATAGCCACATACATATGTTTCTCACGCCTTTTGAGAATAGTCCCGATCATATTGATACCAAATACAACCCAAATAAGCGTTATGGCAATATCTATTGGCCATTCCAGTTCAGCATATTCCTTGGAAGTAGTCATACCTAAGGGCAGCGTAATAGCGGCCGCCAGGATAATCAGTTGCCAGCCCCAAAAGTTGATCCAACTCAGCGCATCTGAAAACATTCGAGTTTTCAACAGGCGCTGCATAGAATAGTAAACCCCGGCAAACATGGCATTACCTACAAATGCAAAAATTATTGCATTGGTATGCAAAGGACGTATTCTACCGAAGGTGGTGTAGGGAAGATCAAAATTGAAAATGGGATAAAAAAGTTGGATGGCAAGAGTAAGCCCAACCAGCATACCCACAATGCCAAAAATCACTGTAGCTACAATAAAATACTTGACGACTTTATTATCGTAACTAAATTTTTCTAGTTCCATAAGTTATCTCGGTTTGTAATCGGTAATCAAAAACGAAAGTAATCAGGTCGTATCGGGGGGTGCATGATGGAGATTAGAGCTGAAACTGATTTATATCATGAGCTGTGAGTTGGCTTCACGTTGCCTTTTTGCACTAAGACTGCTAAAAGTTATAATCTGTCGGATTTACCGATAGATATAAAAGACGGATCATGGCATCATAACTGAGTTCATCAATTAATATTTGCGAGCTTTCACCAGGCTTTTATCTTTGCGACATGGGAAAATGGTTAATCGTGACTATAGCATTAACATGGCTTCTTCCTTCGGTAGCGAACAGTCAATATGCCTGGAAGTTACCTCTACAGCCAGGATGGAATATTATCAATGAAGGAGATACACTGAAGTTTCCCTTAAAAATAATGGCTCCCGATAGTATTCGTTTTAACTATCAAATTGATGCTGAAGATGGGCTGAGTTTAAACATAGATTCCCTTGATAATTTTATCTGGGTCCCGTCATATGATTTAGTAAGCCGTATTGAAGAACGAAAGAGAATTAGTGTGATTTTAAGTGCTTCGGCGCCCGGCGTCACTAAATTGGTGAGGGAGATCCAGTTCGATGTGATCCATCAGAACAGACCGCCACTCATAGCTACTTTACCCATTTTTTACGTTCAGCAATATGCCAAAAATGAATATAATCTTAACAAGCCTAACCAGGTCAAAGACCCTGATAAGGATCCTATTATTTTTAAACCTTATGTTGAAGATCTGCCGGAGGGAGCTACAATTAATGAGCAAGGGATATTCACTTGGAAACCATCCAGAAATCAATTTAGATCTTTAAAAAAGAATGCTAAAAAGGTGCGTTTTATTGTTCAAGATCAGCCCGAAAAGGAAGAGAGTATCGGTCGGTTAACGATACAAGTCACTCAGCTTGACTTACCCCCTAATATCTTAATAGTACCGTCAGATTCTACTATTACGGTGGAAGAAGATCAAGTGGTTAATCTCAATCTGTACGTGACAGATCCCAATGGAGATGATAATGTCATGGACGTGGGTTTTGTCAGTAACCACAGTGGTGTACCCAAAGAAGTTTTAACCAAGTATACGAATACGCAGTGGGAGTTTAAATGGACCCCCGGTTATGATTTCATTTTGGAAGAAGGCAAAATGGATACCATTAGCCTCACATTTTTTGCTGTGGACGAAAGCGGCAAGAAAAAAGATAAACGACTGTTAATAGCTGTTAAGGATGCAGAGAATATAGAGAAGAAAGATCGGAGACTTTATTTGAAATACCGGGGAATGCTGAAAGAAACAATGGATTTGATCGCTCATCTGGATCAGAACCAAAAAAACCTGAATAAGCAACTGAAGATGGCTAAGAAAGGAAAAAAACGCAGATCGATCGTAAGTGCCTCCTTGGGCGCAGTAACCGGTGTATCACCCGTCTTTCTCGAAGAAGATCCACGAAATTATGTTACAGGTATCGGTGGTACCGCGGTACTTACCTTAGGTACATTAGAAGCTACTGAGGTAATAGGCCGATCAAAAGATGACATTCTGGATATGTTAAAAGTGAACATCGATATGAGAAACCTGCTGCAAAACGAAGGTGATAATTTTGCCAGGCGTTACGCACTGAAGAGTAAGCGAAGGGATAAAAAATTTAACTCGGACATTGACAAACTAAAAGCTGAGCTCAATAATAAAAAACTCATATTATTGGAGTTACCCGCCGATTGGGAAAACCCTAAGAAAGATTCAGATAACAATATCCGAAAAGTATTCCCTGACTTCAATAATGAGGGATATGCTGACCTTTAGATTTACTAGATAGCCTTGCTGAAAACAGGAGTATTTAAAGCGTGCTGTTCTCTAATCGTCACATCAAATACAGCGCATATATTCCGTAGGAAGGCCATTCCTAACGCTGTAATTCGCAAACCATTGTCATAGAGTTTAATTAGGCCCTCTTCATCCATTTCAGTTAGTTTGATGAGCTGATTTAAATCCAACTCACCTGCTTCCCACCGTAGCTCACCTCTGCAAGCTAGAGCAACAATTTTATCTCTGATAGAGATTTCATCATTCTCTACTTGATGGCCTTTAAAAATAGGTAAGCTTCCTAAACCAACCTGACGGTTATAATCTTCCACCTTTTTCAGATTTTGAGCATATCCATATTTGGCATCACTAATAGCAGAAGCACCCAACCCAATTAAGAGATCCGTTTGAGCTTCCGTGTAGCCCATAAAGTTTCTATGCATAGTTTTGTTTTGATAGGCAGTATATAAACCGTCACCCTTTAAAGCAAAATGATCCATGCCTACATCTGTATACTCTGCATCTACTAAGAGCTTTTTACCGACTTCGTATAACTCTCGCTTGATGTGGCTAGAAGGCAAGTCTCTTTCTGTATACGCTCGTTGCGAAGGATGCTTCCAGGGCACATGGGCATAGCTGTAGAAAGCTATTCGCTCCGGTTTTAGGTCTAAGACTTTAAGTACCGTATTTTTCACACTATCCACCTGCTGAAATGGTAGGCCATAAACCAGGTCAAAATTAACAGACTCGTAACCTATTGCTCTGGCCGAATCGGTTGCTCGCCTCACATTTTCAAAAGGTTGAATACGGTTAATGGTCTTTTGTACTTTATAGTCCAGGTCCTGAACTCCATAGCTAACTCTTTTGAAGCCAAGATCAAAAAGTTGTTTTAGGTGATCTGCAGTGGTATTATTGGGGTGACCTTCAAACGAAAAGGAGTAGTTAGGATGCAATTTTGCTTTGGCCAGTATACCCTTCAAAAGCCTTTTGAGGTTCGAAGAAGAAAAAAAGGTAGGCGTACCACCTCCTAGATGTAGTTCTCTGATTTTGGGTACTCCTTCAAATACATCAAGGTATTGCTCCCATTCCCTTAGTAAACTGTCTATGTAAGGTCCTTCTACGGAATGATTCTTGGTTATTCTTGTATTGCAGGCGCAGTAAGTACACAAACTCTCACAGAAAGGAAGGTGAATATAAATGCTTATACCGTCCGCGCTATTCGTTTCTGCAAATGTTCTTTTTACCATACTGTTCCAATCAACTTGGCTCAAATTATCTTTCCAGAAAGGTACCGTAGGATAACTTGTGTAACGAGGAACTGGCACATTGTATTTTTCTATAAGTGAATCAGGTATTTTCATCTTACAAACATTCACTAATCTTTCACTGCAGTATATGACATTGGTCAGTTCAGGATTTGATTGCCATCATCAGAATTCGAAGGACATTGCAGGAACTTCATAAAAAAGGAAATGAAAATGAGGTTTTATGTGCTTTTATCAACAGTAATTCTGGCGGCTTGTGCCCCAGTGCGGGTACAAACGTTAAAAGATCCCACAGTTGACTTCAGCCAATATAAAAGCTGGTGCTGGTTAGAAGGATGTCATCTACCCTTTGATGGTCCTAATCATTTAAATGATACTGCAACGATAGAGGCGGTAGCTAATGCAGTGGCATTAGAAATGTTTAATAAAGGCTATACTCAGGAAGGTGATAGCGCCGATTTACTTTTAGATTTTCACATTGTAGTGAAAGAAGATTCTGCCATTTTTTCCATGATCCACGAAGAGGATTTACCTTTCTGGAATAACAACGAAAAAGACTATTATCATTTTTTGAGAGGCTCATTGCTCATACACATTGGAGATAGAAGAACCGGAAGAATGATATGGCAGTCAAATTCAAAACGTTTAATGGCACTAAAACCTAATATAAAAGAGTCAGATATTAATGAAGGTGTCAAAAAAGCGCTAAAAAAATTTCCCGTAAGAAAGGATTAGGCTGATTTGGTATCCGATTTTTTACCTTTCCTTTTGTCATCAAATAGCATTCTCATCGATGGCGTTACCGTATCGTCAAACTGACCTGACCTTGACGCCCATATAAAAAGACCTAAAAAGCTACCGCCTACAATCATGCTAATTAGTATGAGTATAAATATTACCGACATTACCCTATTTTTAATTTTCTTCCAAAGTAGTTACTCAAAATAGTAGTGAAAAGTACCACGGATATACTACTGAGAGGCATGAGTACCGCAGCAAACACAGGGGTTAGTGCACCACCCACAGCTAAAGACAGCCCTACAAGATTATAGGCAAAAGAGAGAACGAAACTCGCTATTACTATTTTCCTGGAAATCTTTCCAAAGCGTAGAATGTTACCCAGCCTTTGTAACTCAGAACCAAGAAAGATCCCATCGCAGGCGGGTGAAAACACAGCTATATCCTCCGTTATAGCAATACCTACATCACTTTGCTTCAGTGCACCTGCATCATTCAGGCCATCGCCTAACATCATTACAGACTTACCTTGCTTTTTCAGTTTAGCTACATATTTCATTTTATCCTCAGGAGACTGCTCAAACTTCATGGGCACATCACCCATAATTGCTTTCAGATTCTCTTCCTCAAAATCATTATCTCCTGATAATACGTGAACATCATAGTGAGTTAGTTCCTTAACCAGGTCTGAAATACCGTCTCGATAAACACTATGAAATTTAAATGCACCTTTTATTTTTCCATCTATACTAAAAAGAACATTTCCACTTTCTAACGCCACATCTGTTCCATCACTCAGCCATTTATACGAACCAAGCCGATATAAGGTACCATTGGAGATGGCAGAAAGACCTTTTCCCGGAAATTCCATGAAATCACTGAGGGTGATTGCTAGATTGGAAGAAACAAATGCTTGAATTCTTTTACTCAAAGGGTGAGTGGAATTACCCGTCATTGCACACTAACTACGGCAAACACATCAGAAATTAGTTATTCAGGTGATCCGTTAACAATAAAAGAAAAGGCGATTTTGAGTGCAATGACGGGTAATTCCACTCACCCTTTGAGTAAAAGAAT
>JBCCSU010000131.1:0-12935 GCA_039199635.1 Bacteroidota bacterium
AATGCATTATCGAGCAGGAGTTTTGCTGCGTGCGCTGCCCAGTGTTCTATGCTTCGCACGAGCCAACGGGTGAGTAAAAACCAGCGCAGGAACTGCCACATGACACCAAACAATACTGCGTACCACACCATCGGATTCCCCAGAATAGCCGAAAGCGTACTCATATGCTCTGGGCATTTGGGGATGCAACCTCTCTGGTCTCATTGTCCGGCGGTGCGTAGAGTTTTTTTAGGTCATCCCATACGCTCTTACTCACGAGTACAAGCACCGAAGAATCGAGGGCTGCGTATGCGGATTTGGATACGTGTTTGAGGAGATACTTTATAATGACGCGAACGATACGGTAGAGCATTTGGAAGAAAAACTTCACGGTGCCTCTGACAAGCGGAATTTTCCAGAGTTGTTTAAAAACATACCCGAGCATGAGGGTCAGGAGTACCGATATCCACGGATATTCTTCTAGGCAAATACCCCTGAAGCAGGGGTTATTGAGTAAGAAGCTAATACGAAGCTGCTTGCCTATCCAAAACCAGAGTTCTAAGACCCACGTCCCGACTAGACCGATGCAGTACCTCACGAGTGTCCAGAGGGAATCCCATACGCCGAGTTCTATGGGGTAGAGCCCGAGTTGGTGCCATAGGTAGTACAGGTGACACACTATCTGAGAGGTGATGGCGAATAAAAAGATGTAGTGTAATCCGCGTATTATCGCCCACATACTTCGCTGTAAAACAGGTATTTCTTCGCGAGTATCGACCGATGTAACCGTATACCCCACTCGGAAACAAAAATAGAGGAGTAATACGCCGATATAACTCTTTATAAAAGCCGATACGATACTCCACCCCAGAGGTATTTCCGGATGAAGAGCGGTTGTTGCATTAGCAAGAATAATAATGGCTATAAATAACACAGCAGCCAATACCGTGAGGATAATTTGAAATGGTATACGAGAAAATATCAATTTCATGAGGTATCTGTTATTGTATATATTGTCCTTCATTTGCTTGCAGAAACTCACAGCTATATTTCCCCGGGTATATCCCGTCGCCATAAATTGGTAGGCCGTGAGCTTGTTCCGCTGCTACTATCCGTTGTACAGCCAAAGTATAGTCGAGATACACCCAGAACTTTCCGAGCATGTACCATTGTCCACTACCGTTTTGTTTTCCATTTAATGTCAGCAGTACTTGTACCTCGGTATCCGTCTGATCTTCTACTTCATATTCATAGTGAAAACCATCGAACCCGTAGAGCATATATGTTGAATAATACTCGTCATGCCCCTGCTTGTAGAGTATCTCATACCAATTATCGATCTCAGGAGGGATGTGGGTTGATTCTGTGAAATGAAAGATGCTAAAATATTGCCCCGAACACTCCCGAAACATCTGCGGTATGATCTTCGTGTGAAAATGTACTTTTGCTTCGTTCCCTGCTGGGTTTTCTTCTCCCAGTGCGATATTGTATTTATTGACCAATCGGTGATATTCCTTTCTGTGTTCTTGTATAAATCCGTCGAGAGCAACCATGTATGCATCTGTAAACGTAAACTGGTTAATGCAAATGCAATACACTGTTGCAATACAGAGGCCCGTAAAAAATGTGTGTGTCTTTTGCTTCATAATGGGAGTATCTTATCTATAAGATTTTTGCAGCGACGCCTTGGGGAGATTTTCTCCAGGCTACTGGAAGAATCGAGAGAAAAATAGATTCGTCTAAGCAGGGAAAGCAGGCATCCGGGACCGTCAGTGGGATAACAAGGGTATCGTTTTCACCGATAGTTTCGTGCATTTGATGCCAGTGACCGTCTGTAAAGTATTCTACGTACCCGACATTCCAACTAAATTGTGAGGAGTCGACATCACAGCAGGAAACAATGTCTACTTCATTTGTATTAAACCGGATATACAGTGTGTCGGGAAGGGTATCATCCGGTAAATCTGGTGGTAAACGGAAGGAAATATAATTTTTTTCGAAGAATGGAACCCGATCTGCATAGCCCTCATAGTCCGTCAGATATTCCCACCTGTTAGCTATTCTTTTGGCGGTTCTTTTTGTATGCTTATGGGTATAGATCGATACCTCTTGCCGTAATTGTTCTGCTGTATCAAGTAAAAAGTATGGGTGTTTTTCCCAGGGAATAAAAAAAGCGGTAAAGCCGATGATGAGAAGAAGGGGGAGGATGTGGGTAAAGAGTAGTCTTTTCACGAAAAAATGTATTTAGCAATCTATAATAATGGTTATATAGTATGAGCGTAAAAAACACACGCCACATATCTTGTTCTGCTAATATGAATGATGATTCCCTAAGAAAAAAGCCTTTTACAACCCAAGGGTGAAGAACTGACATGCCTAGGGGGAAGTCTAAGCAAATATTTTAGTCACTACGTATTATATTTGTTACATACCTTATAAATAGACTGTCATGAGAATAATTCTACTCCTTTTACTACTTATCTATTCCTGTAGTCCAACACCGTCCTCATATGACAACAAAAACAGTTCTCCCGAGAGAATACAAGCATTACTTTCCCAAGCGGATACGATGCGAAATAAACATGATGCTGCACTAGTCGTTGAAGGTGCCCTTAATATATCTAAGGCCATTAATAACGATAGTATACAACTGAAATGCCACCAAGCCTTACATAGAGCATATTTCAGTTCATCGCAATTCAATAAAGCAATAGAGCAAAGTCGGTTATGTAGAGCAATATTAAGCGAACAGAATGATAGCCTTAAACTGGCGATAATAGATGCTCAAATTGGCACATGCCATGCCGCCAAGGGACAATATCAAAAAGCTATACCTCTATTGGAACAATCTGCAGCTTGGTTTTTGCAAAAAGGTGATTCTACAAGCTGGGCAGGCATTACCAATAATATAGCGGTAATCTCTATCAGAACGGGAAATACTGCAAATGGTATCAATAAAATTTTCTCCATCTTACCTATAGTAAGACAAGACACGAGTAGTTGGATCAATACACTATTACTCTTGGGAGAAACTTATTTCAACCAGCATAACTACAACCTCTCTACCAAGTATTATAAAAAAACGCTCCCTCTTTGCTTAAGCATCGGTGATACTACTAATGCATATCTTGATATTTTAAGCGGACTGGCAAAAAACCATAAAGCTCGGTTGCAGTACGACTCTGCGCTAGTATATTTCAAAGAGGTTGCACAGATCGCACTGGGAGTTGGACATATCCAAAGGGAACAAACCGCCCTTGGCAATATCGGATGGGTATATGTAACGCTAGATAGCATAGAGCAGGCTAGGAAGTATTTAGTAAAAACTCTGAAATCATATCGCATTAATCCGGGTGACAACAATACACTCTATGGTCTAGCAAAGAATTTAGCTCCTATTTACATTGAAGATAAAGAATATGAAAAAGCTACGACCTTACTCGATGAAGCATATGAGGTGGCTCATATGAATAATGATAGCTTCAACTTATTTCGCATAGCATTTCATTTAACTCAAGTCCATATGCACTTGGGTAACACAAAGAAAGCTATAAGATACCTCAATGAATACAATGACCTTGACGTTGCGCTGTTCAAAAGTGAGAACCAGAAAGTGTATACTGAAAAAGGGGCCCTACATTTAGAACGGGAAGCATTTGCTACTGAAATTAAACAGCTGCGGATTACATACGATGCATCCATTAAGCAATCACAATATCGTCAGTACGGTTATATATCTCTTATTATTTTGGTACTTGGACTAGGGCTATTCTACTACTATAAATACAAGACTAAAATACGCCAAACAACAAAAGAAAAAGAAATAGTTGTACACAAGGTCAATAAACTAAAAATAGTAGCTCAACAAAAGGAAGAAGCTTTATCTCGTTTAGAACTAGAAAAACAAGATGTTTTATCATCTATTGCATATTTAGAAACACAGGGGATTGTTATTCCCGGTAAAGAAGCATCGCCTTTTGTATTGTATAAAGATATACTATATATTTCATCGGAAGGGAATAACTCTTACGTGCATTTAACGACGCAGGAAAAACCACTCAAAAGAAAAAAGAGTCTTGCAAAATGGGAAAACGAGCTACTTGATGTATTATTTGTCCGTGTACATGCCAGATATATCGTTAACCTCATGTATGTCAAATCATGGAGCAAAGGGGATCTCATAATGCAGATGAAAGGCATTTCAAAACAAATCCCAATAGGAAAAACGAAAGTTTCGGCTTTGAAACAAGGAGAAGTGGATTTTCAAATGAAGTATTCCAGGGCCAATGGAGATGATGTACCCCACAACGGGTTGTACAAGCATCCAC
Source organism: Bacteroidota bacterium (assembly GCA_039199635.1). GTDB lineage: Bacteria > Bacteroidota > Bacteroidia > Cytophagales > Cyclobacteriaceae > Fulvivirga. The sequence goes on from JBCCSU010000131.1 coordinate 4,308, forward strand.
CAAAAAGGAGTAGATAAAAACAAAGAAGTATGATATAATGTGAGTATTAGCACATGCCAATGTGGTCTTACTACCCTACCAGATTTATTTACCAACACAGAGAAAGCCCAAGATCAACAGAAGATGATGATATAACAACACCAGAAAATATTCCACTACCAGACTTTGAAATACTTCCTTTACAAGATGTAATGCCTAATGACCCTATAAATGTATTAGGCAAAGACATGGTTGACTACCAGGCTTATAAAAAATGGCGTGAATCTCATCCTATACATACCCGTTTTAAGACAGCAGAAGAAGCATATCCACAAGATATTCGTATTTCTAATACAGCAATGCAGCAGCTCGAGAGTATATCTATAGACAATATGCCCCAAAACTGTGATCCGGATATGGAAAAGTACTATGATCAACTATTGTATATGGATAACAAAAGGGGCTTTATCTCACTGGCAGAAAAAAACTACTACGTAGAAGGCCAAAGTCTTAATGATATAGAGCATACAAAAGTACTCTTCATAAATGATACACACTCTAATCAAGAGATTAAACATGTGCTCTCATCCCTTGTAGTGCTGGGTTTTGACCCGAAAAATGATATACTCTTAGCAGAAGGTCTGCCTATGGGGACCCAGGTACTTGAGAATGCCTTAGTCTTATGGCCTCACGGCACGAAGCTTTTGGTGCCAGAACAAACCGAAGGGTGGGAAATCGAATCAGCACAGAAGAAAACGAGAGAGGAACAACAAATGTTCGGTATCCCTACACACGAGAAGAAAGATTCGTTTATGCACTACATCAACACAGTGATTGAAAAGATGCAAAAAGACAGTGCCTCGCAGGAAGTCTTAGACCACGCCATAGAACGGCGTGACTTCGTAAAGTCACGAGAACCTGGGTCTAGTGATTATGTTGATCCTCATAAAGAGTATGAAGGGATGGTTAGAGACAGAAACATTGGCATCTTTCGTTCCTTGGAGCAACACGCCAAGTGTGGAAGAATATGGGTTTTCTGTGGATCGGCCCATACAGACGATTATTTTAAAGACTGCATGCCAAAAAACGTAACCTACCTATACCCCAAAGAAATGTGTACGTTCCAAGAACTACATGAGATGAACCAAGAATGGGAAGAATCAGAAAAGTTTTTGAAGACAAACGACAAATAAACCCATTAATTGCGTGAAAAAAACGTGAAAATAAAAAAGGTTACACATTTTTACATGCATAACCTTTTGATAATCAGGTCGGGGTAGTAGGATTCGAACCTACGACCCCCTGCTCCCAAAGCAAGCCTTGCCGGTTTATCGCATACACTCCCCTACTATCAGTATATACATAAACACCTAATAAACAGACCCTTAAGCCAAAACTAGTTATCATTGGTAATTTTGCATTATCTTTGTTTATGCCTCAATATGTAAACCTAAATGTAAACCGCTGAATTTATGGCTTTAGCAAAGATAGTATTGTACACCTCCAAAACCTTGAGTGACGGTAGCCATCCCGTTATGCTCAGAATCACTCACAAAGGGAAAAGAAAATACTTCAATTTGGGCTTTTCCTGTACGCCTAGCCAATGGAACAAAGAATCCAGTCAATTCAACAGTACTTTCCCTAAGTATCGCAACAGGAACAGATTTCTATCTGAATCCCTTTTCAAAGCAGAAGACAGTATTGAGAGTCAGAAGGTCAAACACAAAGAATTCTCTTTCGAAGCCTTTAGAGAAAGCTTTATCGGCATAGAATCAAAAGATGTATTTCAATACTTTGATGAAGTAGTAGAACGAATGAAAGCCACTGGAAAGATCGGAAATGCCAATGTTTACAAAGACACCCGCAATGCTATAGCCAAATTCCGCAAGCAAAAATCCCTTCAATTCAATGAAGTGGACTACCCTTTCCTAGTCAAATTTGAGGAACATCTACGTCAAAGAGGCGCTTTGGACAACTCTATCAGTGTATACATGAGGACTTTCCGCGCTCTTTTCAATAAAGCCATTAAGGAGAAGCAATGTCCTGCCGAATGCTACCCTTTCAAGGAATACCAAATCAGTAAACTAAAGAACCAGCCTTCCAGAAAAGCCCTTTCCAAAGAAGAAATCGACAAAATCATCTCTTTTGAGCCAGATGAAAACACAAAACAGGCGCTTTCAAAGGATTTATTCTTATTTAGCTTCTACACAAGAGGTATGAACTATAACGATATTGCCAAACTCACTTGGGCAAATATCGCCGATGGACGCCTCAACTATGTTCGCTCTAAGAATGGAAAACGGTTTTCTATCAAAATTTTACCTCCGGTTCAGGATATTCTGAATCTCTATAAGTCATTCAGCTCGGACAATAGCTATATTTTCCCAATTCTTGATAAATCTCACAAAACGCCAGAGCAAATAAAGAATCGGATTAAAAGTGGGTTAAAAAGGGCGAATATGCACCTTAAGTTGATAGCAGAATCTTTAGGAATTACTAAAAAACTTACTTTTTACATTGCACGGCATAGCTATGCTTTAGCCCTGAAAAAGAATGGTGTTGCCATTGCAGTGATTTCCGAGACACTGGGACATGATTCGGAAAGTGTTACGAAACATTATTTGGAGAGTTTTGAAAATGAAGTATTGGATAAGGCGGATGAGGTACTGTTGTAAAATCTCAAGCAGCATTTTGCTTTAATCTATTACATCAGGAATGTCCTCATTATAAAATATAAATTTTAGCAGTTTGCGTATTATGACTATTAGAGAGTGTCACAAAATACAAACCGCTGAGTAAACTATGATCCCCCACAAGAAGATTATTCCGCCCTGCATAAGTTGGCATTATTTGTTCGAAGTAAACAATCTTTCCCGTTACATCAGTGATTGATAGAGTTAATTTATCTTTCTTATCTTGATTGTTAAATGATATAAAAAATTGGCCAGTTGTGGGGTTTGGATATATCTCAATATTCAACTCTTGCCTTTTTCCAGGCACTACTCTCACTGATGTCGCAATGTCGGGATCACAGGGTGGTCCGACGCCCAAGCGATAGTTGGGGAAATTCGGAATGGAGATACCAGTCCCTACTCGCTCCCCTGTAGCTAACCAGATATTAATACCGTTTTGCTCAAACTGACAGGCAGCTCCACGCTCATCAGGCTGATGAATAATGTGCATGGTGTAAACACCATTAGTAGAAATCATGTAAATTTTACAATCTGGCCCCAACTGCATTAGATAGAAATTTGCGGGGAAAGGAGTGAGGGAGCCATCGTATGCAGCTATATGTAATAACGAACCTGCAATATCATCTGCCGATAGGTCAAGTTGATACAAATTTCTCACATTTGATACATAGAGATATTGAGAGTTTGGAGAAATGGCAATTCCTCCCGAGCTACTACCAAGAGTATCCTGAATCAATACTTGTTCAAAATTACTCAACAAACCTGTAGAGCGATCAAAATCATAGATATATGCTCCGTCCTTCGGCGTGTAGCGAACATACTTCTGGCCATCGGGTGAAAAAACAGCTTGCCCCCCACCTTCGCCTTCTCTGGAAACAGGAAAGCCAATATCTTGTTTCTCGACGACACTAAAACCTGTACCCGAAAGATGAGTTCGCAAGTAAGTATTTGATTTTCGTTCTGAAAATAAAATCCACCAATCTTTGCCATTTTCGTGCTTAACTGCGGTCAGTTGCGAAAGGTGCAATTTTGCCGAATCCTGATAAATCACCTGCCTTTTTCCTGTTACTGCCCCAAGACCACCGTTTTTGGTCATATCTACTTGTGTGTACAATAGAGTCGACAAGAAGAAATTTACTGGTTGAGTTCCTAGTTCCACCAATTGATGAATCACATAGTAGAGGTGTGAAGAATCTTCATGCGGATGCGGTAATATAATCATAGATTGAGGTACAGAACCAGAAGGAAAATCCCCCCTACAACGCAGGTCACTGTATAAAGTTGGATTCAAAGAATCACCATTCATCATCATTTCGTGGGATGCATCCACAATAAAGCAACCATTGGTGTAGAATAATAGATTCCCCTTCTCATCGCATATACTGGCGTTAGTCAAATACATATCCGTTGGTCGAAAAAAAACGTCAATATCCAGTTTTTGGTCGTTGAAATTGAATTCAACACCTACTGGATATACATCTCCTGAAAGATTTCCTTCACCAATCATCCACATGTAATCATGTTTTCCTTGGGCTACTGCAATGCCTTGGCAAATGAAAAAGAATAAGACAATCTTGAAAAATTTCATCTTACAAGTATTTAGACATCCTCTGCAATATACACTATACCACAGAGGATGTCATGCCTGCTATCTGACCAATACCAGCTTTTTTGTCTGCACTATTTGATCTCCGACTATCAAGCTGTAGAGGTAATAGCCATTTTCCAGTGTTCCCAAATTGATTGTCTGAGCAGAAAGATGGTTTGGCAATGGAAATACTCCTACTTCCTTCCCCTGACTGTTGTATATTGTCAATGTCATTTCTTCATCTACAGCAGATTGATAGCTAAAGGTGACCCAATCACTTGCAGGATTGGGGAAAGCATCTATCAAAGACTTTGAATTACTCCCCTTGACTGCACTAGCTGATCGTTCGCATAACTTGGTGTCATCGTAATCATAAATCCCAAACAATCGGCTCATACCTCTTGCCCGATAGACGGCTGGGCCGCATTCATAGGGGCATTTAGCCGCTATTTCTAGTATTTTACTTTTTTGGCTTTCATTCAATGATCCAAAACCTGTCTGTAACAACTCTATATACAGTTGATTGACCTGTTGCCAATATAATTCATGTAAACCTTTTGGTCGGATTTGTTCACCAATCAACCATGCACGCTCAATACGCTCTCTTTGATCTTGTATTGAGTTCATATAGAATTTCTTCCAATTTTTTTGTTGCTCCGATAATTGGAATATCAATTGATTCCTTTGATCTAGTAAATCGGCATTTTTATTACTCCATTCAGGCTTTACATCCAATTCCTGCAAACTATATGTCAGGTTCCTGACTGTTGAAAAAAAGTTAGTGCCACTGCCGTTTTGCTCGTTTTTTGATGTCAAAAGCTGTTCTAATTCATGCCAACGACCAATATTGGTAACTGAAGCTCTTTGTTCAAATTGACTCAAAATCTCTGAATCAGCTGATATTTGTCCCGATTGCATAGCATCATACAACTGTTGCTGATTAAGCCAGGTTTTGCATGCTTGGAAGTACGGAAAACGTATGTGTCCTTGCGCAATAGCTTCATAAGGACTGGTAGAAATAGCAGCTCTCGAATCTCCAATTACACCTTCTGGGCAGATAGTAGTTTGAGGGCAAGAAAAGCTCATATCTGGCCTAAGAGCAAACCATCCCAGATCATTAACCAACTCATCTATATTCGGTGGCCACTCTACACTATTTACGTCATTAACGATAAATTCCGATGCCTTTCGAGTAAGTTGATCCATTGCATAATGCCACGCTCCCTTCCAACCATAATCCTCCCACCAAGTGTTGCCTTGTAAGGCTTGGGGGCCAATAACTGCATCACTCCCAGCAACTCCTCCACCTAACTCCAAACCGGCATAGTGATAATCAATCTCATTCCCTTTCAGGGTACTCCCCAAGCAACTGCCTAGAAAGCTGATGCCATGCCGTGTAAAGCCTGTAGCGTTACAGCTTAGACTATTATCAGCCGCATCTTGTACATAGACCGACCAGCTTTCTTCTGTTCCCTCTCCATCACTTGAAATGAGATTGCAAAAGGCGGCTATATACTGGCTGTACTCCAATTGTAATGCAGCTATATCACCCGACGGAAAAGAGTTGTATAGCAGAAGTGTATTATTCTGAATGTCTCCATGCTTGCTATCTAACAGGTAGATGCCCTTCCGGGCTTCATCCAAATAAAAACTATTGTCTCGGATGCCAATGTAGCCAGAACAGCCTGTTGCAAAAATAGCGGCTTCCGCATTGTCCAAGGCTGTGATTTCGTTATTGATGATAAAGGCAGAAACGGTATTGGCTTGTAGCAGTGCAATCCCATAATCATTGGCACTGATCTCACTGTCTTCAACACGGATTTGGCCATAGGGCGTATATGCGACCCACACACCAACCTCCACATCGGATATATTGGCATTGATGACATCACCGTTCATTCCCGACAAATAAATACCATAGTCGCTATTATGGATGCGAACCGAAGGAGTATTCCCACCATCTATGATGGCTGTATGGATGCCACTCCCTTCTGCATAGACTCCATAGCTGCTTATATCGGAATATCCAGCAGGTGGCCGTTCTGGACGCAAGTTAGAAATCAGTGCATTGGTCAGTGAAAAATCAGCGTTTCGAGCAATTATTCCATTTTCCATTCGAGCAAATACGTTAGGGGGAATATCACCATGATGTCCCGGTGGTACACCAATGGTTACGCCTGATACATCGTTGAGCAGGATGCCAGCATAAGGCTGCTTGTCTTGGTGTGGCGGTGGCAATAAGCCTTCTCCTACAAAACGGTTCCCAGCTCCAATAATCAAGGTTCGTGTACCTCCACCCGGTGGAACTTCTATACCTTTGAGATTGTTTATGTACGAGGTTTGATTGGTAGAGAAAAATGCTCCGGCCTGTAGATTGACAGCCGTGACCGCATTCGAGATAGTCGATTTACGGCTGTAAAAACTCCCCCCACTTTCTATGACAATCCCCTCCCACATATTACCACAAGCTGATACTGTTGTACCGTCGAAAACTAAGGTAGCACCATTTCGAACGACAATACGACTATCTGGCCCCATAAGAATACGACTATCCAGAAAGCAGTAGTCTTGGTCGACAATGAGGTCTCCACTCATTTTTAATACACGATCGTTCTTGACAGAACATTCCGGCGTATTTTTCAGCCATTCTAAAAAGATTAAACTACTGATGCTCGAAGTTCTTAACTCTGGTGTTTGAGGCAATGGTGTAATGACATCGCTCTCCAGTGGTACCACATAATTTTCATCGATGTATATATTCCAAGTCAAGCCAGTGTTTCCATCTACTCTATCTTTAAGGATTTTCAAACGAAAACGAAATATTTTAAACTCGTTTTCTTCATAGGCTTCTGGTGAACTTGTGAGCAGTTTGACATTTTGAAAAATTGGATGTGGCGCTAGAACATCTGTTTCGAATTGATCCGAAGATTCAAGAAATTCGAAATAGGGTTCCTCATTTACATCATCCCACAAAACACCAATATCTACCTGAATATCTTTGGCATCACAATCGTTACTAATGACAACTGTTACATTAACAATATCCCCTTCCTCACAATTCAATAAAGGGTTGGGGTTATCAATCTCTACACTGGCTTTTAGCTCACATTCGTTACATTGAACCTCTTCTTGATCTCCCAAACAGTCTTCGCAATAGTCGTTGATCGTTTCCTGTATCGCTGCTTTAGAACAAGAGGAAAACCAAATTTCCTTAAGATTGGTCTTATCGACTTCTGTACACATTACTGGACGTTGTTCATAGGGCGGTGGTGGCATCCCACAAAACTGGCATTCTGTCAAACTTTCCAAATGCTTCGCACCAAAAGCATGTCCCATTTCATGGGTAATAATAAACCCTGCCAGATCAATATCGGGTTGTTGCCCACCTGTTAGCTCTGTAATCACGACTGGCAAACCATCAATACCAAATTCGCAAAGCCCACCACCAGCTTGATGGCCTACTACCCCCTCTAGCTCTCGGGTAAACAATATAAGCATATCAGCCTCCACACACGGAAAACGCCGGGCATAAAAGGCATTTACATTGGTAGCGATTGGATTCGGATTTGCATCACCGAAATTAACACTTGGTGTTACTCCTACATGGGTATGCACTAAATTGAGAAACAAGTTAAATTCTCGATCAAATACAGAACCAGCTATCGAAAGGGCAGCTCCTTCCATAGTACCTAATATCTCATTGATAGCTTCGGGATTGTTATCTCCACCAAAGAGTTGATAGGTAGAATAATCTGCAACCATTGCGATGGAAAGCTCCGGGTTGCGACAATCGGTTAAAGTTGGGCCAGGAGGTGGGATAATGGAGTCTTTACAAATTATAAATTTACTGCCACCAGAATAAGGTATAAAGGATTCCAGAGAGAAGACATCATATCGAAACTGGCCATCATCCAAGGTGGCTTGTAGGCTTTCATTACCCAAATACATACGAAAGCGACTTTGCGGTATACCCTGGATGTAACCACTATAAAAGTGATTAGGTAAATGTTCCACCGATTCCATCCCTGTTGCCGTTTCTATCGTAGATTGGTAATCCGAGGTGCGTGGATCATCTGCGCGGCCATGTAGATCAAATTGGTAAGTATCACCAATATTAAGCAAAATCTTAAAACTATCATTTTGAATAGCCAGATGATTAGCTAACTCCTGTGGATCAAATTGAAATGGTAAACACTTCTGCTCAACCCAATCTTTTTTACTTTGTAATAATTTCTTTTGTGGCTTGGTCAACTCAATAGTTGTAGCCGTAATCGTATAATCTTGAGCATTTAACCCAATGGTGAAAATTGAGAAAAAAAGATAAATAAGACGAGGACAATAGTAGCGATATTTTTTCATACTTAGACT
>JBCCSU010000132.1:0-12916 GCA_039199635.1 Bacteroidota bacterium
ATTATAAATGGCATTTTTATAGGCATATCCTGTAACTCTATTATCTCCACTTATTAAAAAGCCTCCTTCTTCAGGATCAACTTCCCGTCCCGGTAAGCTGTCTGAGACCATAAATATACCTGAACCTGCTTGTGCATCGGTAACAATGGATAAAACGAAGTTATTATCAACCGTAGTCAGAGGTGCCGGATCATTGTCTGAACAACTTGCAATTAGGGTCAGCAATATAATGCAACCCACGTATCTCAACTTTAACATATTCATCATTTATTTCAATTTTTAGTTAATAGGTATCTTAGTTTTAATCGGTAGTTCCTTCCTGGTTTAGGAATCAGAAATGCATCAAATAACTCAGCATTAGTGAGGTTTATCACTTCTGCATTGATCCAAAGTGGCACACTCCCTAATTTATAGGTACAACCTACATCCACTACATTCTGCGTGGGAATGAGAGAATCTTCAAGATTTGAAATGTTGGAGTTGCTCAAATCTTCAAAAAGGCCAGGTTCCTGAGACTTAGGTATTTGCGAAAAGATGTATTTCTCGGTGAAGCTATGATTTAAGAACACCTGGAACTGATCTTTCTGCGTTATTAACCCATCTTTGGTGTAGTTGAGATTAAGGTTAGTAAAGAAATAAGGGCGATAGGGTAACCTGGCATCTTCATTTAGTTGCTGATTAAGTAACTCGATATCTACTCTTCTTGCATCAGTATAGGTAACATTGAAAGTACCTTGCAAGCCTTTTAGTAGTTTTGCCTTTAAAGTAATCTCCGTACCAATAATCCGTGCGTTATCAAGATTTTGATATTGAGAAAAGAAGAAAAAGAGCGGTTGTAAAACTACCTGTTCTCTCACTTTACGATAGAAATTGTTCACTCCCAGTGAAAAATGTTCACTTATTGAGCCTTGAAAGCCAACGTTGAGATTATCACTTTCTTCCGGTTGCAGAAACGGGTTAGCCAAAACGAATCTACCGTCTCCGAAGTATTCTTCTGAATCAGGGATTCGGGTGGCACGTTCATAGGATATACGTACAAAATAGTCTTTGTTAAGAGCATATTTATGTGATAGACCAAAACCATAGTTTTCATTGCTCACCGATGTTATTCCAGTGCCCAAACTTATATCAGTACTATAAGCTGTTGTAGCCAGATCATACCTTTTGGCTGTAACAATACTGGTAAGTCTGCCCTGAAAAAATTTCTTTTCGAGTTGAATACCGGAAACATTTTTTTGATAAATAGAAGGGATGGACAACACATCAACATCTTCACCATCAAGCTCTATTGGGGCAGCAAATGGATCAGTTCCTACACGTTCTTCATTGGTGTAGTTATGACTAACTGTTAAAAGTAGGCCATTTAAATTATAGCCTAACTGAGCTCTGACTACTTCCTGATCGAAATTAAGGTCGGTTAGTGCTGCTCCTCCAGCTTCACCTCCATCTCCACCGCTTGGAATATTAAATTCTCCTAACCAGTTGTAAACCCGTTTAGTAGTGTCTACAAATAAGGTTTGTTCACGGCTAAGCGCACCAAAGATATCTATAGATAAGTGATTAAGTGTCTTTTTATATCGTGCGGTAAAAGCATTAAAACTCTCCTCTGTTTTTGACAGACCTAAAGGGCGACTTATAGTCTGTCCGTTCTGATTTTCTTTATCGTAGTCGAAACGGGCATAACCTACCTCCAGAAGGTCTGCAAAGACTACATCTTTTATCCCTGTTTTGAATTCGACAAAGCGAGATTCAATTCCATCGTGGAAACGCTCCACTTCCTGATCAATCTCTATTCCTAGGTCTTCATCTATGACAGGAGCGATTTGCTTGTAGTTGTTATCAGCATTGAGGTAATAGGAGGATAATTGCGTAAAAAAGGAGCTATTGGATATATTCCAATAGCCAGCCAGATTAGCCTGATGCGTATTAAAGGACCCATAGCTGTAAGAAAGATCGAGCTGATTTTCATAAAACTCCCGACTCTTAAAATTCACAGCTCCACCTAAAGCATCTGCGCCCAGACTGGCCGGTAATATGCCTTTATATATTTCTATTCCTTCAAGCTGACCAATAGGTACCAGTCCGAGATCGAATGCTCTTCCCAGATAGTCAAGCGGTATATCATCTCTAAAAAAGCGGATCGCATTGCCTTGAAGGCCGTTAATATTGATCAGTGTAGAGCTTCCAGCCCCTCCGGCCTGCCGGACATTAACCCCGGCTGTTTGATTTATAATTTGAGGAACGGTAACAGATTGTGCCTGTAGTTTAAGAGTATTAATAACATCTATTTTGATAGGTTGCTCTCGCTTTACCTGTTGTTCGGTTTTCCCCTCTATGACTACCTCTTGCAGTTGATCCACCGACTCTTCAAGTGATGTTTGAAAATCAACTGTATTCCCTTCTATTTCAATGGACTTTTCAACCGTTTCGAATCCAACAAAAGACAGTTGCACACGATATATGCCGTTATTTATATCATTTATTGAAAATCTTCCTTTAGCATCCGTAATGTCACCTTTTTGGGTTCCTTTTAGCTGTACCGTAACCCCGGGAAGCGGTTCTTTGTTAGGGTCAGTAATACGTCCGGTTAAATTTCCTTTTAGTGGCCTCGCTTTACTCTGAAAATCAATGGTATTTCCAAAAGCACGTAGCGTGAGTTGGTCATTGCCCCAAACCTCTCGTATTATATTCTCGATTTGCTGGTTTTGATACTTTTGGTTGATGCGTTGATTTTTAGGAATATCTGTTATATAGTAATTAAGGGTCAGTCCTGTTTGATTACTGAGTTTAGTGAGTGCTTCCGGGGCAGTGAGATTTATAAATTCGATATTAATTCTCCTAGTTAGTGCACTCTCTTGGGCAGAAGCATGGATAAAAGTGATGCAAACCATCACCGATGTAAATAGTATTCGTTTCACAGGGCAGCCGTAATTACTTATAGAATGGTGACCGTTTTACCGTCAATGGTATAATCAAATTTGGCCATGAAGCTCAGCCGTTCGAACAGCTCTTGAAGTGATGGGTTCGCATAGGAGAATTTGTAAATTCCCTGGAGTTTGTCAGGATCTTTAACCATTACTTTTATATCATACCATGGTTCTATTACCTGGATCACTTCCTGGAGTGTCTCTCCGTCAAACACTAGCTTGTTCTCTTTCCAGGCGGTGAATTTTTGCGCGTCAATTTCGCTTTTTAAGATCCGTTGGTCGGTCTTTAAAACAGCACGATCGTTGACTGTCAGCGTTATAAGATTATCCGGCTGACCTTTTTCAGAGAAACTGACTTTTCCGCTAGTCACAATGATCTCGGTTTCATCCGCTTTTTTGGTGTTGATATCGAATGATGTGCCTAATACTCGGGTTTTAGTGTCATCGGTATACACTATGAAGGGTTTTTCCGGGTTTCGGACGACATCAAAATGTGCCTGACCGGTTAAATATACCACTCGCTCATCACCTTCAAGTTGCTTCGGAACCTTAACTTCTGTTTCGTAATTCATGCGGATGGTGGAGCCATCCGGCAGTGTCACCGTTCTTTTTTCTCCGCGCTGTGTCTTAACGGTTTGGTAAAGTTCGGCCACCCGGGTTTCGGATTTAAGTAGCTCGGAGGAAGAGAAATAATAGACTGAAAATCCAACCGCACATAGGATGATAACGGCCGCTGCGTATCGCACCACCCGCTTATACAGGGGGATGATTGCGGTTTCATTATTATCCATGTCCCCTGAAATGTTTTTCCACATCTCAGATTCTATTTGTGCAAGTTTACTTTCTCTAGGAAATGCTTTTTCGCCTTCTTCACTTTCGAGCCACGCCTTGATGTGCTGACTTTCTGATTCAGAGCACTGACCACGTAAGTATTTTGAGATCAGTTCGCGGTTAATTTCCATGTTCGTAGGTTTTGGTTTCAATGCTATAGCTGGATAAACCTGGAAATACCCTAAGTCTGTCTTTGAAAAAAGTTAAAATTTTTTCGGAAGCGAAGAATTATGGAAGTCTTAGCCACTTTTTTAAATGATACTTTCTTTCTGCTATACTCATATCTCAACCCGATGAATACCCGAAAAAGATACCTTTTTCAGAAACCTGGCGGTGGTCTTTCTTTGGGTCAAGGATTTCTTCGTTATCACTTCGAAAGGACTTTCTAACTTTAAGTACGACCTTGTTTTGGGAAGTCATTTCTTAACGGAGTTGAGACATCCCGCCTATTATTCTGCACTACTTTGGATAGTGACTAGGTTAACTAAGAATGATTTAAGCTTAATCTACCTTAATTAAATAGCTGATTTGCTTGATGGCAAAGATTGCTGAGCTGTCGCTCCGAAATGACTTCTCCTAAGTACGTTATCCGGTTCGATATTCCTGCAGATGGGAACGAAGATGGCTAAGCGCTTTTGAGATGTGGTATTCTACGGCTTTTGTTGAAATGTCGAGCTTATTTGCTATTTCGTGATTTTTAAACCCGTCATAACGACTCATTTTGAACACCCGTTGTCGTTGCGTGGGTAACCCATTGACCAGACTATTTAGGGTACCATTAAGCTCTTTGAATTCAACTTCCCAACCAGGCGCTGATGCAACGTTAGCCTGCTCTAAAGCGTAGTGTTTGAGATGTTCATTATGGCATACTTCAGTTCTATAGTACTCCATGACCTCCAGCTTCACCGCACGAACCAAGTAGCCTTTAAGAGAGGTTTTAATTTCAAGCTTAGCCCTTCTCTCCCAAAGTGATTTGAAAATGTTTTGAATGATCTCCTTGGCTAATTCCTCATCTTGTACCTGATAGTAGCAAAGACCATAGAGCTCCTTCCAATATTCACGATAAGCTTTCTCAAAGCCTTCGCGAGATAGGAGTTTTTCTGATGGTGTAGAAACTTGCTTTTTAAACCACATAATTTGTAAACACTTTCACCAATTCTTAAAAGGGTATGGTTTTCCGAAATTGTTTAGAAATATTCTAATCTAAAGATTTTGTAAATGTGTGATCAAAAAATGAGAGATGAAATCACTAGTTCTAGTGATTCTAAAGGCTAAAAACCTGATTTTCATCAGTTTTTTAAGTTTTGTTGAAGCAATATTTGGATAAGTTAAACTATTGTTATGCAACTACTTTAAAAAAACCTACAAATTTGAAATACCCTAATCAAACGCTTTGACCTCTTTGTAGCTACAGTTTTAGAATACCACTAAACGGCTGATAGCTCTGGTTTGATCATATCCTTCTTAAGAGAGCCATATGTAATTCTCCATCAATGACTTGTTAGCTAGTACTAGGGATTTTGATCACTAGAGCTAGGTATTTTATACTTCCCGATTAGGTCTTTACCCTTTAGAAGAGTTTCATTGCACTTATTTATACCAATTCTAAATAAGAAAGGTAGTTGATCAATTGTGTTCAGGGGAATTCTTAAACTAACTCTTTTTTTCATGGTCTTTGGGGTCAGCGTTTGCTACGCTCAGAAAATCACCCTATCCGGAAAGGTATACAATGCTCGTTCTGAGCCTTTGGCCTATGTGAATTTAGCTATAGAAGAGCTTAACCTGGGTACGTTCAGTGACTTAGACGGTCGTTTTTCACTGACTCTTCCCAGTCAAAACCTTCAGCTAGTCATCAGCTCTATGGGGTATAAAACTCAAAAAGTCCTGATTGATTCCATTACGGATCTCACTAATGTTAGCATCATACTGCAAGAAGACCTGCTAGAACTTGATGATATCATCGTTACTGCGAAAAAGACCATTAGCCAAGAGGGAACCTCCACGTATGAAATTGGTGAGCAAGCGATAAAGCAAGTCCAGGCGATGAACTTATCGGATGTTTTAGCCCTACTACCCGGCAACCGAATTACACCTCCTGATCTTACGCAGCCCGGACAGGCCAACCTCAGAAGCGCTATTCAATCCAATGCCAATGCGTTCGGTACAGCTATTATTTTGGATGGTACAGCTTTAAGTAATGATGCGAACTTACAGGCTCAAAACCCGGCAGCCCTTACCAATGGCGGCAAATCACAAGTAGCCGGAGGAATAGATCTGAGAAGTATTTCTCTGGCTAATGTAGAATCTGTAGAAGTGATATCAGGAGTAGCATCACCGAAATATGGTAACCTATCATCCGGAGGCATTTTGGTCAAAAGTAAAGTGGGTGCCTCCCCATGGATCACTACTGCTAACGTATCAGCGACCAATTACCAAGCCTCGGTGGCTAAAGGGTTTGAATTCAAAAAACTGGGGCTGCTAAATACAGATTTTTCTTATGCTTACTCATCCGGAAGCCCTACAGAACGCCAAACATATTATCAAAATTTTAATCTTGGCTTGCGATGGAAGTTACCCGTACCTCAAGAAAGTAAATGGAATCACTTTACTACGTTCAGAGTAGGACATTCTGATGACGGAAGGCGTTTCGAACCGGATGAAATTAACAGAAACGAAGCGGATGTAAAAAGTACGTCTTACCTATTTGGCGTCTCCGGAAATGTAGATCTATCGGTACTTGGAGCACTACATTATAATGTGAGCACCCAGGTAGTGAATCAGTATTCTTATTTTGATTCATTTGGTAATGATGGACCCTTCCCTATTATCGAAGCCCTGGAAAGTGGCACTTATCGTACGACCTACGCGCCCTTGGTCTATAATGAGATCAAAGAGATCGAGGGCAGGCCGGTCAATGTAAATGCTAATATCTCTATCTCCCAATTTGCCAAAAAGGACAAATTCAAGTTTAATTTTGAATCCGGGCTACAATATACTTATGATAAAAATACAGGCCGTGGTCGTGTATCCAGCGGGAATATAGCCCGTCCACAAGATCTGATAGGAAGCCGATCTGCTACTTTCCAGGAAATTCCCGCTTCCAAAAACTTTTCCGCTTATCATCAAACCAGGGTCACCAGAAATACTGAACACACTACGCATAGATTGAATCTAGGACTGCGCTATGACTATATGCTTGAGCGGTACCATTTACTATCCCCAAGACTATCGCTTTCATCGGCCTATAAAACATTTACTGCACGTGTGGCTTGGGGACTCGCCTACAAAGCTCCGGCCATGATCCAGCTCTTCCCTGGTAAAACCTTTATCGACTACATTAACTTCAACTACTTCTCAGAAAACCCGGCTGAACGACTGGCCATTGTTACCACGTATGTACAACAACCTTCTAACGAGCAATTACGGCCCAATTATGTAGATATGAAAGAAGTAGGGTTCGACTGGTCACCTGCTTCTTTCACTTTACAAGCCACTTTCTTTAGAAAAGATCTGCGGAGGGGGATAAACCACACGAATGAGTTACTTCTACTCCCCAAACAGAATTATGAAGTGGTCAGCACTCCGGCCGGGCAGCAGCCAGAAGTAGTACCGATCCCCGGTGATATCACTAATATTCCCAGGACTATTAAGGTGCTTAAGAATAACGAGTATGTTATCACACATGGGGTGGAGTTAGTACTTACCCCACCGAAGATTGAAGCTACCGGTACGGAATTTCACTTTAGATATAGCTACCTGGAAAGCATACTCACAGATACCGGTTTTGATACCAGGCGATCAAGCTTTGTGGTAGGCAGTGACCAGGTGCGTTTTGGTGTTTATGAAAACAACAGAAGGAGAAGGGTTAATAGTTTTGGCACCCTTACACTTATACAGCATATTCCTTCTTTACGGTTTGTGCTTACGCTTTCTACAGAATTTAATTTTTATCAAACACAAGGTTCGCTTGATAGAAACCTACATGCATTTGCTTATTATGATATTGAGGGCAATTACATTCCCATCCCTGAAGGCGAGCGGGAAGACATGGCCTTCAATAATTTGAAACTGGATGCGCAGTCATTAGTACCAGATCGGACTCCTTTTCATGCCAATTTCAACTTACAAGTACGTAAAGAAACCATCCATGGGCACTCATTTAGCTTTTTTGCTATAAACGCCCCCTGGTATAACCCCACATTTGAAAACCAGGGGAGAAGAAGACAATTAAACGACAGATTATCTGTTGGATTCAATTTTTCACTTAAAATCAATTCAAAAACATGAAATGGACAGGCACTCAGGTCATCTTGAAACGGCTAGAGTCGCAGCAAATTCCATGTGAACCTTAAAAACAGACAATACACATGAAACCCTCAAAATTTACAAAACCAATTTTAACACGTTTACTTGCTTTCATTTTGGCAGTTGTAATAGTATCGAGTTGTAGTGACGATGATGCCGTACCAAATTTGGGTACCCTGGAAATTCAATTACAACTGGCTAGTGGCCTTAGTGATATACCACTATCTAATATTCCGGTTAAAATCACTAATGCCATAGATAATTCAGAGTTAGAGGCTAACACGGATGCTTCCGGCCAGGTAATCTTCGAAAACATAGCCGCAAGCACGTATAATGTAATTGTAACACAGTCGAACGATGATTATACGCTCAGTGGAACCGCTAATGATATCGTAGTAACCAGACAGGAGACGATTAATCAGGCAGTTGAGATAAATGCGGTAAACCCAAATGCGGGGTTAGTGATTAAGGAAATTTATTCTGTGGGTGCAAACGACGGATTTGCTTCTTTATTTAAAGATCAGTTTATCGAAATCTTTAATAACTCTTCTGAGACGTTATTTGCGGATGGCTTATATATAGCTAATCTATTTGGTGAAACGGGTGATACGGGAGAAGATACTCCGATTACCGATATTCTTGACATAGATGAATTTTTATATGCAAATCTCATTGATCAAATACCAGGGAGTGGGCAGGATTATCCGGTAGAATCAGGCAAGAGTATTGTGATTGCCCTAAATGCGGTCAACTACAAGGAAGGAAATCCTCAAGCTGACAAAGCACTGGATAACACCGATGCTACTTTGGAAAGATATTCCGTTGCCTGGCTACTTGATCAAGGAAGAGATGGAAACAATATATTTGATCTTGACAACCCCAATGTGCCTAACATGAATAACATTTATATTTATGAGGCTACCAATTTCTATTTATTTAATACCTACGGAGTGGGGGCCTTATTGATCAGTAAAGATGCTTCATTTTCTGATAGCGATATTGTAGATTATACTAGACCTGGTTCTTCCAGTACATTCAAACTGATGAAAGTACCAGTAGATAAAGTATTAGATGGCGTAGAAATATTAGAGAATTCTCAAGCGGCTAGTTTCAAGCGTATGCCTAATACAATTGATGCGGGTTTCCACTTTGTAAATGCTGATGGCAATGCTTTTTATTCGGGTAAAAGCTCAAGGAGGATTAAAGACGAAACAGCATCTGCCCGTTTTGGCAGAGTAATACTTCAAGATACAAATAACTCTGGTGTTGACTTTGAGTCGCTGGATTTTCCAGATAAGTATGGGTATAACCAGTAGTTTATACTTACTCACGAAAAAGAGAACACTCACGGTGTTCTCTTTTCTCTTTTTATCTCTATGGAGCAACGCGCAAAATCCAGGCGAATTTTATAGCCTAAATGCTATCGAGAGAGATTTTGATATAGATCTTTTTCATAGCAGGTACGCTACCCTACCTGCACTTATTAACCTGGCCAATATTTCAACATTTAGCTATGGTCGGGTCAATTATTTTACGGGTAAAGGAAAATTTCAGCACCCGCAAGATTACAAAAAGATAAGTGGGATCATGCTGAGTACGGCATCCTTAGCGGCCTTAAAAGAGACTGATTGGACCCTTTACGGTGCTCTCGAATATCAAAATAGTAAGAAAGAAAATGTAGGGGTCAACCTATCCTATGGCATAAATAATAATAACTCACCCTATTATTTTTTTCAAAAACAAGATGGCCTTTGGAACCACCAGAACTATAACTTTTCGGTAGCTTCAGCCAATCAAGTCAGTGATAAGCTAAGTTTAGGTGGTAATCTGGATTATCTCGCCAATCAATACTACCGAAAAAGTGATACTAGAAATGAAACCATAGCATTGACTATAGCCGGTAAATTATCTGCTAGTTACAATTTAAAACCAAATCACACATTAAGCTTAGCCATTGGCACCGAACACCAAAAGGCAGAGACGGATCTGTATAATAAATTCCCTAAGAGCGGTGCCGATGCTGAATATGTAATTTATCTCAACACCGGGCTGGGATCATTCCTGAAAAATATACGTCAGGGAGCAAACGTGAGACGATCTATCCCTGAAGTACGTTTGCAATGGCTCCACCAAACAAAGGATGGCGATTTATCCATCGAATCTGTCACCAAACGAGGAAAAGAAGAATGGGAAGATCCGTTAATAAGCCGCGTAGAAGAAAATGAGGTTATTGCCCGGTTTATTCATACCGAGCAAGAAATAAATGTATTCTACAATAAGCGTTATGAACAAAAACGCCTGATCACCAGCATGACAGTAAACTATTTTTCGGGAGAAGGAGAACTTTGGGAAGCTACCACCAATAACTTCCTACAGAATTACACGAATCAACTGATCTCAATAAACGCCAAAGGCGATCTATTTTATCAGAACAGAACGATTAGCCGTATCGGGTTGGGTCTATCCTTTATTAACCGTGAGCAAAGTGACCTAAACTATGGTTACCGGTATAACTACACAATTGTTGAGCCTGAATTTAGATTCGGCCTTAAAAAAACCATCAATACAAAGCTTATTTTGTTTAATGAGCTAATAACCTCTTATCGCTACGTAGCTGACCTTAAGCATGATCCTTTTGCGGCAAATAACATTTTTGTCGACTGGATAGGTAATCCAACAGCCGAATATTTGGGTGCAGATGCTTTTACTATACAGCACACCCTTGGGTTGACTATAAATAGGCCTAATGATAACTTGATAGAAATTGACCTGAGCGCATTTTACCGAGGGGTGGCTTCTATGCCTGGTAATACTCAGGAAACCCTTTCAACTAGTGATGATTACCTCAGCTTTGATTTAGGGCTTAGCGTGTTTTTTTAGTTTCGACAAAGGTTAAGCTGATCAGTACACTATGATTAGAAATAGTTTGAAGTCAATCTAAAGGGTCCGCGGCCGAGTAAGCTTCTGAATGACTTTAAAGTAATCCTTTTTTGTTGTACCACCTTATCAGCTTACGAATTTCAGGATTTCCCTCCGTTTTAATTGCTCGAAGAATTAAACGATGTTTCATTTTAGGGTTCAGCATTATCTCGTGTTTGAGTATGTGAATAGCCGCACGCTTTTGTTTTTCTGTGGTTTGCCAGTCAAAAAGGGGGTGTACCATTATTTATAATTTTCCGTTCTAGCTGAAGAATCCGTACATGCATTTCAATTAACTTCTATTGTTTAATTCATGCTGAAAAAATAATACAGCACACCTGAATGAATCATTGTGATGACTATTAAAAGCCATCGTTTTCTAAACTTTAAATACAGTGGTGTGATAAGTAGGGCAACACTGAAAATAAGAAGCTGAAGTTTCAGACCATCCTTATAATGAGCCATTGAAAATTGATCTAAGCGATACTGTATTTTGAATACCTCGTCAGACTGGCAATACTCATGAATGATATAAAACCAAATGATAGCAGTAATATTTGCTACTAGAAAAAATATAGGTAGAATGTACTGCTCATCTAACCTGTTGGGAAGTTTTCTGTGCTGTAATTCCATCAAAAAGTACCCTCTTTTTTGATGAGTGCTTTGTATTTTCTTTTCGAGAATACAATCACTGGCTTTATCAAGTAAAACAGTAAAGCACCATAAATTGCTAAGGTAATAACTAGCGTGGGTATGCTTGCGCCTACGGTAATCGTCAAAATATATAAAAGCACACAAAATGCCGTAGTCCAAAGAGACCAAAGCCAGACTTTTTTACCAGTGGTTTTATAATTCACTTTCTCTTTTTGTTTGGACTTGGTTCGTTCTAAGTACAGCACAAAACCTAAAATGGATAACACTCCAGATGTAAGACCGAAAAAGGAATAAATTACCTTAATCCAAACTCCTCCAAAGTCTCCGTAGTGCAACCCCTCCTGGGCGTAAAATGCTTTATCTCCAACTGATTTTACCCGTACATCATACCTTCTCACCTCGCGGTAGTCTCTTTTATCAAGAACGATACTATTTATATTATTTTGGTAAGCTGTTCTAGGTACATTTCCGGTTACTGAAATTGTACGGCTTCCACTTTTAGAAGGCCTAATAGACTTAGGAATAAGATCGGGAAATAGCTCTCTAGAAGTTTTAAACGCTTTTATATAATCAACAGTGTATTTAATATCCTCTTCTTTAGAAATAGATTTTTCTATTTTTTTATAACGCTCAGGGCTTTCAATGAGTAATGCAGGTTGAAGAATGGATTGAAGACCAAGCCAAGCGCCAGTAATGGCAATCATCAGATTGAACATCAGGGTAGTCATGCCAATGATCTTATGGTAATCAGCTGACTTTAACTTGAGATTTTTGTTGCGAATAGCTCCGAAAAATTGACGCTTCATAAAATGACCATAGATCAAGATTCCTGTCACAGTCGAAACCAATAGGGCAATCCCGCCTAAACCTACCCACCACCTGCCCAAGAAACCGTTAAACAATCGAACATGTAACTGTCTGATGTAATGAGAAAATGTTTTAAAACGGTCTCTCACGCCTACCACTTTTCCCGTGTACGGGTTAAAGAATACTTGATAGGCGTAACCTACCGGATAGGGCTCCCGCTTTACAACGTTGAAGAGGATTATCCAATTTTTAGATCTATCGATAGAGGGAATAATACCGGCAAAATTAGATTCACCATATTCGCTTTTCAGGCTATCGATCAAAGGGTTGAGGTCAGGGTAAAAGTCTGTTGTCTCTTGATTAGCACTGATTTTGAAATAGTTAGCGTTAATTGCCTCATCAATTTCTACTTTAAATAACGCGGCTACTCCTGAAACGCTCAAAACTGCGATAACTAACCCTGCGTACAACCC
>JBCCSU010000133.1:0-12779 GCA_039199635.1 Bacteroidota bacterium
CAAAGCCCTTCAGGATGCTGAAAAACTAAAAACAAGCACCGAAAATGAAGTAAAGCTAAAGGCAAAACAGATGTTAAGTGATCTACAGCATGAAATACAGCACTTAATTTCAAGCAAGGCGTTAGAAAACAGTACTGATAAGGCATTTGTAGATGTCTCTTTTATGCAGTCTATGATTCTTGAAACCATTAAAGCATGGAGCACATCTGAAAACTTGGAAGTAGTTATCCCCGATGGGATCAAAACAAAGCTAGATCACACCTTTGAGCATACCATTAAGAATAACCTTGATAATCTTACGATCACCTTCAGTGACAAATTGAAAGACGGCTTTAGAATAATGCACAAGGCTGACTCTTATCATATATCGTTTACCAAAGATGAATTTATGGCACTGTTCAGCTCGTACCTTACCGAAAAAGTACGTCAACTTTTATTTTCTACAGCGTCATGAATTATTATTATCTCATTAGCGGTTTACCGGATCTGGAGCCCACAACGGATGTGAGTAAGATAGACGCTTTTGAAACGATAGATACGATTCAGCGGAATCTTGAGCCTGTGGACTATCTTCAATTTAAGTACCTTCTGTACCCTCGAGATAACAGAAACCTCCTGAATAGACTTTGTCAGAAGTACCATAATTTTCCTCAGCAGCCGTATTTACGCCCGGTGTCAGTAGCACAAGAGGTTATGGATGATTACCGCACGAATCGATCCATGCTTCCATCGTACATGAGTGAATTTCTTAGTCTCTACGAAGATCAATTTACAAGTATGGTTCCGAGAGACATGGAAAATAAGTTAGAGTACAGATTTTACGATCAATTAAAACGGCAAAGCCTATTCATAAAAGAGTATTATGAATTCGAAAAAACACTGAAAGAGATATTAGCTGCTTATAACGCTTCTTATTATGATTTCCTTCCTTCACCAGATTTGGCAGATAATGCTGTTTTTAATCAACTGGGAAAGGGTAAAGGTACCTCATCGGAAATGATAAGGCAGTATCCCTTCATAGAATCGATCATCGAAAAATTTGAAACTAAAAAACCGATTGAACTTGAAAATTTTATCACGCAGATTAAGTGGGATTATCTCAGTGAAACCAGATCAGGTTTCAGTAGCGAGCAAGTTTTTGCCTATACCTTAAAGCTGTTATTAGTGATCGATATTAACGTAAGGGATGCAGATCAAGGAAAATCCCGATTCAAAACACTTCAGCAGAGCATAAAAAGTAACGTGGATTCACCTCTAATTTCTTCGGTATGACCAAAGGTAAAGTAACGGCAGTAGTATCTAACTTGATAACCATTGAGGCTGATGGGCCCATCACGCAGAATGAGATATGTTTTATTTTGAGTGAAGGAAAAAAACTGAAGGCAGAAGTCATTAAAGTTACCGGTAGCAGCGCTTCGGCACAGTTATTTGAGTCCAGTAGAACGATAAAAATTGGGAGTGAGGTAGAGCTTACCGGACAAATGCTGGAAGTAGAACTCGGGCCGGGTATTTTATCTAAGAAGTACGATGGACTCCAAAGTGACCTATCTAAAATGGGAGGCACCTTCATAGATATGGGAGAAGTGACAGAAGCCTTAGATAATGATAAACTCTATGAATTTAAGCCCCTAGTTAAAGTGGGGGATGCCGTACGTGCGGGAGACTGGCTTGGAAGTGTTCAGGAAAACTGGATTGACCATAAAATTATGGTTCCTTTCAATCTTGAAGGCACCTTTAGCGTAATGGACATAGCCAAGGCTGATGATTATAAAATTACCGATACAATAGCCACTCTTAGCTCAAATGTAGGGGAGAAAATCAAGGTGACTATGCGCCAGAAATGGCCCGTAAAATTAGCGTTAGATAAATTTGATCGTAAAGTCCGTCCCTCTAGTATTTTTCAGACCGGTTTGCGTGTCATCGACACATTTAATCCTATAGCGGAAGGAGGTACTGGTTATATTCCTGGCCCCTTTGGTACTGGAAAAACTGTATTACAGCAAGCTATTGCAAAAAACAGTCAAGCAGACTTAGTGATTATCGTGGCTTGTGGTGAACGTGCGAATGAAGTGGTGGAGATCTTTACTGAATTCCCACAGCTAACGGATCCCGTAACCGGAAGGAAACTGGACGAAAAGATCACCATCATCTGTAACACATCAAATATGCCGGTAGCGGCTCGGGAAGCCTCCGTTTATGTAGGCATGACGTTAGCGGAGTACTATCGAATGATGGGACTTAAAGTATTGATGTTAGCTGATTCTACTTCGCGTTGGGCTCAAGCTTTACGGGAAATGTCGAATCGTATGGAAGAACTTCCGGGTCCTGATGCCTTTCCGGTAGAGCTACCTGCAACCATCGCTAACTTTTACAGTAGAGCCGGTTTAGTGGAATTAAATAACGGAAAGACCGGGTCGGTTACGTTCATCGGTACGGTATCCCCGGCAGGAGGTAATTTCAAGGAGCCGGTCACTGAATCTACGGGTAAAGTAGCGCGCTGTTTCTACGCACTTTCTCAAAAACGTGCAGATGCCAAACGATATCCAGCCATTGATTCATTAGCCTCTTATTCAAAATACCTGGACTATCCGGAATTTATCTCAGATTCGGATGATAACATCCAGCAGGACTGGGTTAAGCTCGTCAAGCAGGCGAAGGATATCGTGAGAACAGGCATTGAGGCCAAAGATCAGATTAACATTTTAGGTGACGATGCGGTACCGCTAGGTTATCACATCAGTTTTTGGAAAAGTGAGATCATCGACTTTGCTATGATCCAGCAAGACTCGTTCGATGAGGTGGATATGAACACGCCCATTGAAAGGCAGCAATACATGTTGAATGCAGTCATGAAGATAGCTACTACGGAATTTCACTTTTCAGATTTTGAAGAAGTGGGTGCTTACTTCAAAAAGTTGATCAACCTATTTAAGCAAATGAATTATGCTGAATTTCAATCCGCGGATTTTAAAAAATATGAAAATGAACTCAACGAGGTGGTGGAAAGCAATGAGGAGTCAAAAGAAGAATCGAGTTTAAAAGAAGTTCAATAACTAGCTATGAAAACAAAGGCATTCCAACGTGTTTACACCAAGATCTCTAAGATCACCAAAGCCACCTGCGATGTTCAAGCGTCAGGCGTAAAATACGGAGAACTAGCTTGGATAAATGACCGGCCCGCTCAAGCGATAAGTTTGAATAAGGAATATGTTACCTTGCAAGTCTTTGCCGGGACAGAAGGTATTGCCTCTGAAGGAGAAGTCATTTTTTCAGGTGCTCCTCCCATGCTTAAGGTGAGCGATCTTTTAGCCGGCCGTTTTCTCAACGCCTACGGTAATCCCATAGACAGCGGACCGGAATTAGTAGGAGAGGAGCGTCTTATTAACGGCCCGGCAGTAAATCCGGTAAAACGTGCTAAACCTTCCACGTTATTGGCCACAGGTATCGCAGGCATTGATCTTAATAATACACTGGTCACTGGGCAGAAAATTCCATTCTTTGCTGATCCGGATCAGCCCTATAATCAGGTGCTAGCCGATGTAGCTATGAGGGCAGAAGCGGATAAGATCATTTTAGGAGGAATGGGCTTATCTAATGATGATTATCTGTTTTTCAAAAATACATTTGAGAATGCAGGTGTACTTGATAAGATCGTTTCCTTTATCAACACTGCTGAAAACCCACCACTAGAACGACTCCTGATTCCGGATATGGCGTGTACTGCAGCGGAGTACTTTGGGAATGATAAAAAGCAAAACGTACTGGTGTTACTCACCGATATGACACTTTATGCCGATGCTTTGGCTATTGTGGCTAACAAAATGGACCAGATTCCCTCAAAAGACTCTATGCCGGGCTCACTGTACAGCGACTTAGCCAGTATTTATGAGAAATCCGTCCAGTTTGTACACGGCGGTTCTATCACCATCATAGCGGTAACTACGCTTAATGAAGGTGATATTACCCATGCTATTCCGGATAATACAGGCTACATAACTGAAGGGCAACTCTTTTTGAAGCATGATAAAGATATAGGAAAGGTTATTGTCGATCCTTTTCGGAGCTTATCACGCCTAAAGCAAAATGTAATAGGCAAAAAAACGCGTGAAGATCATCCACAGGTGATGAACGCGTTGGTTCGGCTGTATGCCGATGCTATCGAGGCTAAAACGAAGCAGGAAAATGGTTTTGATCTCAACGAATATGATAAGAAATGCCTTGCTTTCGCTAAAGAATATGCCCTAAAACTTCTTGCCGTAGATATCAATATTTCAATTGACGAAATGCTGGATACAGGCTGGTCTTTATTTGAGCGCTACTTTGAAAAATATGAAATAGGTATTAAAGAACAGTTTATTGAAAAGTATTGGAGGGAGTCATCCCCGTTTGAACAACCGGTTTTAGAAACATAAACTGTTATGGCATTAAAGTTTAACTATAATAAAACTACCATTCAGCAATTTCGCAAACAGCTCAAAATACGCGAAAACGCTCTTCCTATCCTGAAAAATAAAGAAACAGCATTGCGTCAAGAGGAAAAGCTTAGAAAAAAAAATCAGGAACAGTTGATCGCGGAAAGAGACCAGCTTCAATCTCGACTTGATGGTTTCGAATCCTTTTGGACTGAGTTTCCACCCATTCTTCAGCTAAATCAGCCAAAGGTTTACCAGAAGAAAATAGTAGGGGTAAAAGTTCCCGAACTGGATAAAATTACTTTCCAAATTAGCGAAGTCAGCTGGTGGAATTACCCGGCCTGGGTTCCTTCTGGCATAGAGATCCTGCAGCAGGTGATTACACTTGACCTAAAAATACAGATCAAGTATCTCCAGATTGAAAAATTAAGTACTGCGCGAAAAAAAACAACTCAGAAAGTCAATCTCTACGAAAAGGTTCAGATTCCGGCTTATGAAGACGGAATATTAAAAATCAAACGTTTTTTAGAGGACAAAGAGAACATTTCGAAAGCTGCACAGAAAATAGTTAAAAATCGTAAAGAAAGGAGGCTAGCTGCATGAAAGCCGCCTTTAGGAAACTAGATCTACTCCTACACTGTGATGAACGCGAGCACGTTACTGCTCTACTGCAGGAGCTTGGCGTTATTCATCTGGAGCTTAACAACAATTTCAGGAATGAGGCTCTGGAAGAACTAGAACTTCGCAAAAGTCGAGTCTTAAAGGCGATTGAATGTATTGAATCATATACTAAGAATGAAAACTTTAGGCAGATAAAAGACGACTCAGCAGGAGCAGTCACTGATCAACTTATCAATGAAATACTAACCTTGAAGTTAGAAAAGGAAAGTTTACAGCAAGAAATAGAACTGCTTAATAAGCATCATCAAAAACTAATTCCATGGGGAGATTTTGATCCCGAAAAGCTTAAAAAACTGGAAAAGGCCGGTTTGAAAATAATCTTATACGCGGCCGATCGAAAAGCCTTTCGAGATTACCATTTTAAAGATATCCTGACTGAGGTAATTTATGAGGGATCCGATCGCACATATTTCGCGGTACTCTCAGCTTCTCAAGCAGTATCAATTCCCTTTGAGCGTGTGGAACTACCCGCTCTGCGAATTTCAGATATAGCCCATAAAAAAGATAAGCTGCAGACGGTTGCTGACGAAATAACCACATCTATTTCCAATCATCTACCCCTTATTCCGGCGTTAAAGAAGGAACTTCTGACTATTGAAAATGAATGGAAACTTTTACTAGCTAAGGGTAGCTATACCAGGTATGCCTCAGGAAAGGTTCTGCATATTTCAGGCTGGTTTCCGGCTAATGTGGAAGATAAATTGACCCACTACTTAGAACAGGAAAAAATTTCATATTTAGTTTCGGATCCCACTTCAACGGATAAGGTGCCGGTTTTACTCAAAAATCATAAATACCCGAAGCTTTTTGAGACCATAACCAAGGTATTTCAACTTCCGAATTACTATGAAATGGATCTTACCCCTTTTATCGCTGTATTCTATCCTATTTTATTTGCTTATTGTCTAGGAGATGCCGGTTATGGTATTATTTTGCTGTTCGTTGCGATCATCGGTTGGTTCACTTTCCTGAAATCATCAAGAAGTATGGCCGTATTGGGAGTAATACTAGGTTTGTTTACTACAATACTAGGTGTGGTAAAATCGGGAAGTCTATTTGGCCAGCCTATCACAACCGATGAATCTAATCCGTTGTTCCAATTTTTGGCACAATACATCTTCATCCCTGACGATAACGATGTGGTTTTTAACGCATTTAACGTAGCACTTATGATTGGAGTGGTACAAATTCTCACTGGCATTATTATATCTATCATCAACAAGATAAAGTATCATGGCTTTATTCAAAGCTTATCTCAGCAGGGTAAACTGTTGATGGTAATAAGTCTGATATGGCTGTTTTTGGCCGATATGCAAGGTGTGGAGCCCCTTCAGCCCTTTGAAGCACTTAGAAAAGTATTACTTGCCTTGGGTGTTATACTCGTTCTCTTTTTTCACGATCTAAAACAACCTGTACTATCAAGAACAGCCAGCGGTATACTGCCCTTGTTTTTTATTCTTACCGGCATCCTAGGAGACGTGCTTTCCTACGTGCGCTTGTTTGCTTTAGGGGTAGCCTCATCTGTGTTGGGTTTAGTGGTCAATCAAATAGGAGCTAACATCATGGAAGGGGCATGGTGGGGAATAGTCCTTGGGGTTGTTTTTATGCTCATTGGCCATAGCTTAAATTTTGCCTTGGCTACTTTAGGAGCCTTCGTACACCCGCTCAGGCTCACTTTTGTGGAATTTTATAATAACGCAAATTTTGAAGGGGGAGGAGTGGCTTACTCCCCGTTACGTAAAATAGAATCATCTTAACGCGAAAACTACTGTCATATGGAAACTCTACCGTTAACACTTGCATTTATAGGAATCGGACTTTTAGTCGGTCTTTCAGGCTGCGGCAGCGCTATGGGCACGGCCATTGGAGCTATGTCCACCGTGGGCGCACTAAAAAAACGTCCGGAATCCTTTGGTTCATTCATCGTACTAAGTGCATTACCGGGTACTCAAGGACTTTATGGGTTTGCCGGTTTCTTTATATTACAAGATTTGATTGGTCCCGGTATGACATTACTTCAGGGAGCAGGTATTTTAGGTGGGGGAGTAGCCCTGGGATTAGCCGGTTTGTTCTCAGGAATGTATCAGGGAAAGGTTTGTGCCAGTAGTATAGACAGCATAGGTTCGGGAAATGATGTGTTTGGTAGGGCCTTAATTCTGGCGGTATTTCCAGAGCTTTACGCTATAATCGCTTTCGCTTCATTATTTTTAATCCGTGGAGTTCTATAAATTTAATATCGTATGGATGCAGCTTTAAATCATAAACCTCTGAAAGTAGCACTGGTAGCCTTAGATCTGACGGAAATGGACGATCAGCTTATTAAATACGCTGCTATGATGTCTCGTCTATTATCTTTAGAAAAGATCTTTTTTGCCCATATTGCCAAAGATCTTAGACTGCCAGAGGAACTGCTGGAAAAATACCCTGACCTGTTGGGGCCTTTGGACGAAAGCATAGAAGTAGACATTCAGAAAAAAATAGAGGAATATTTCTCTGGTTTGGAGGTGGAAACCAAATGTATCGTACAGGAAGGTAATCCGATAGATAAAATTTTAAGACTCAGCAAGATCAAAGATGTAGATGTCATCTTTATGGGGCGTAAAAAAAGTCTGGAAGGCTCAGGAATAGCTTCAAGTGGTATAGCAAGGAATTGTCCTTGTTCACTGTTTTTAGTGACCGAAGATTCTAAACTTAAAGTGGAAAAGGTAGCCGTACCTATTGATTTTTCAAATCACTCGTATTTGGCCATAAACGTGGCTTTGGAAGCACAACGTAAGAATGCATTTGAGGTATCAGCCGTTCACGTTTACGGAGTTCCTCTAGGTTACCACAAAACGGGAAAAAGCTACGCTGAGTTTTCTCAAATAATGAAATTACATGCTCAAAATGATTTTCGCCATTTCCTGGAAAAAGGTTGCTTTTCCGCAGACATAACTTGTGAATATGTGCTCACTGATGAAGGCAAATATGCTGATCTGGTGTATGAGTACGCAGAGAATAATGAGATAGATCTTATTGTATTAGGTTCTAAGGGGCGCACTCCGGTTTCATCTATCCTAATCGGATCAGTAGCTGAAAAGCTAGCGTATATTGATAGTCATATACCCGTACTTATCGTGAAAAGTAAGGGTGAGAATATGGGCTTTTTAGATGCTCTGTTCAATATTTAATGCACTAGTTCAATATAAAAAGCCAAACAAAACAACTATGATCTCAAAGGATGCTATAGGTATAATAGGGATGGGCTGGGTAGGTACCAGCGTAGCCATTTCTATCTTACAGAAAGGTATTTGCCAGGAACTTCTGTTAAATGACGTTAAGTCGGAGATAGCCGAAGGTGAGGCCATGGATCTCACCCATGGTTCTTCTTTCTATCCCTCAGCTCGGGTAAGATCAGCGGCTATTGAGGAAATGACAGACTGCAAAGCTATCGTAGTGACAGCGGGCCGTGGAGGTACATCAGGAGAAACCCGACTGGACTTGCTCGAAGGAAATGTAAAAATAGTGAAACAGATATCAGAAAAGCTCGCTGGCTTTACTGGCTTCCTGATTGTAGTAGCTAACCCCGTAGATGTGCTGACCTATTTCTATCAGCGTTTTACCGGGCTTGAGTCAAACAAGGTGATAGGAACCGGCACCATGCTGGACAGCGCCAGATTAAGAAGTACGATTGGAAGCCGGTTAGATATAGATGCAAAAAGTATCCACGCCAACGTAATCGGTGAACACGGTGATTCTGAAGTAGTACTATGGTCAAGTGCCCGAGTCGGTGGCATTCGTTTGGCAGACTGGTCAGGTTGGAAGAGGGAATATGAAAAGGAAATTGCGGATGAAGTACGTACAGCCGCTTATGAAATTATCAAACGTAAAGGTGCTACTAACCACGCTATTGGGTTAGTAACGGCTACTTTGCTGAAATGGATATTTAGAGCGGAAAGACGGGTAGTGACCTTATCGAGTATGATATCAGGCCCTCATGGCTTGTCTGATGTGGTCTTATCATTACCGTCAGTGATTTCCAACCGCGGTATTGAGCAGGTTTTAGCCGTGAGTATGAATGAGCACGAAAGTGAACAACTACAGCATTCTGCCGCGGTCATAAAAGAAGCCATTGGTTCCGTATCCTGACCTGGATATGACTGAAATTAATCAATAAGTTAGGCTTGTTCCATTGTGCATTGTCTTTTTATCAATCATCTTTGTTTAAAAGCATAAAGGCCGTTTACTACCGCAGCGTTTAGAGCGGTTATTTTCAAAAATTTTAGATCTATCACACTAGAAAATGGACAGTAGCTTAATCAGTAAAATAGAAGAATCAGGCAGAGATGTCGATCAGGTAAATCAACAACTCGAGTATTTTAAGAAAGGCTTTCCTTTTCTAAACGTAGAACGAGCTGCCGCCATCGATGATGGAATTCTGCGGTACTCAGAAGATCAAATTAAAAGAACGGTAGAGTTTTATCAATCTCATCAGTCTGACCTTGAGATCGTCAAGTTTGTACCGGCCAGTGGTGCGGCTAGTAGGATGTTCAAACAACTGTTCGAGTTTAAAGACAGTGACGGGAGTCAGCCTTCGGAATTTGTGCAGACTTTTATTGATGGACTTCCTCAGTTTGCTTTCAATGAACAGCTAGATCAAGAACTTCAAAAAGCTGGTAAAACATTGGAGGGGGAAGTTAAAGATGGAAACTATCAATCCATTATTAAAGCGCTGCTGGATGGATTGAATTATGGTCAGCTGCCTAAAGGTTTACTCAGCTTTCACAAATACGAGGATGAAGTAAGAACCCCGGTAGAGGAGCACTTTGCGGAAGGAGCAGCCTATGCCCAAGGCGCGAACAGTTTGGTTCAGCTTCATTTTACGGTTTCTCCCGAGCATCAGCAACTTTTTGAAGATCAAGTTGAGGAGGCTAAGAAAAAATTTAAACATGTAGATTTTAACGTAAGCTTTTCGCAGCAGAAAAAATCCACGGATACCATTGCCGTAACCCCGGAAAATGAGCCCTTCTATGAAGAAAACGGTGAGCCTTTGTTTAGACCGGCCGGTCACGGGGCTCTACTGGATAACCTAAATGATATTGATGCTGACCTTATTTTCATTAAAAATATCGATAATGTGGTTCCGGATTATCTTAAAAAAGATACCATTAGATACAAGCAAGTTATAGCGGGCATGGTACTTCAGGCACAGCAAAAAGTATTTGAATCGCTTCGAAGTTTGGACAGTACAACTCCAGATCTTTCAAAAACAGAACAAGTCGCCTCATCCCTGTCTCTGGATCTGGGCGAATCATACGATCAGCTGGATCAAGATCAGAAGATGGAAACACTTAGAAAAATATTAAACCGACCTATTAGGGTGTGCGGTATTGTAGAAAATACAGGTGAGCCCGGGGGTGGACCATTTTGGGTAAAAGGAGAGGATAACCGACTTTCCCTTCAAATTGGTGAAACCGCACAACTTAATTCGGAGGATGATAGAGTGATGGGAATTCTTAAAAACTCAACACATTTCAGTCCTACGGATGTCGTGTGCGGGGTGCGAAATTATAAAGGAGAAAAATTCAACCTGATGAAGTACAGGGATCCTGAAACCGGTTTTATTTCAGAAAAGTCAAAAAATGGCAGAAAATTGAAGGCCTTGGAGCTGCCAGGTCTGTGGAATGGATCGATGTCAGACTGGATTACCTTATTTTGTGAAGTACCCTTAATTACATTTAATCCGGTAAAAACCATCAACGATCTGTTGAGGCCTGAGCACCAGCCCGGATAGTTATAAACAGCCTAAGCACTGCCTTTCGCAAGCATGGATAAAGTTTTGTTTAACTTTTGAACTAAAAGTTCAAACATTACTGAAAGTTCAATGTTCATAGAACAAACAAACAAAAACATTCATGAAAACTATACTTCTTGCGGATCTCGTGGCCATACCCAAAGATGATCCTGTTGCTTTCACTTTCTTCACAGGCTACATGGCAATGTTTGCTGCGTCTGTATTTTTCTTTTTCGAGCGCGGTCAAGTGGCTGGAAAATGGAAAACGTCATTATTGGTTTCCGGTTTGATCACCGGTATTGCTGCGGTGCATTATTTCTACATGCGTGATTACTATGCCGCTACGGGTTCTAACCCTACTGCTCTGCGGTATATTGACTGGACTTTAACAGTACCTTTGATGTGTGTCGAGTTTTATCTGTTAACAAAACCAGCAGGTGCTAAAATCGGATTAATGTGGAAGCTCATCGTTGCTTCGGCATTTATGTTAGTAATGGGGTACATAGGGGAAGCTTTTGTTCCTTTAAATGCTGATGGAACAGCTGCCGATGGCGCTACGGGTCATAGCGTACTATATGGTGTTTTATCAACCTTGGGTTACATCTATATCTTGTACACCGCTTGGTTTGGTGAAGTGAAACAGCTAGGAGATGCTTCCGGAAACCCGGTTGTAGTTCGCGGTATCCGTACACTGGCGTGGTTCGTACTCGTAGGATGGGCTATTTATCCTATTGGATACATGTGTATGCCAGGTGGCTGGTTAAATACCGGTTTAGGTTGGACTTCATCTAGTGTAGATTTATTTTACAATATCGCTGATGCTATTAATAAAATTGGTTTCGGTTTGGTAGTTTATGCTATTGCTAAATCCGATACTAATAAGGAGGCGGCTACGGCCTAATTCAGTTTTAAGTTAAGTAAAGTTAGCAGAGGCTGTCTTAAAAAAGTGCATTGTTTTGTTATGTGATAATGCATTTTTAAGGCAGCCTCAAACTACTCCGAATGATACAAGCCTTAGTTATTCTTTTATCGGGTGTTGTTTTCCTTCTCTCTCTTCTCGGTTTTCCTCTCGAAAACTTTCAAGGCTATTTGTTCATCTTTATTCTTCTTACAGTGGGTATTCCCCACGGTGCGCTTGATCATAAGATCATGTTTACTACGGGTTCATTCTCGAGGAAAGAGAAAATCAAATTTTATGCAGTTTACGTAATGCTAATGATGATCACCGGATTATGTTGGTTGCTCAACGCACAGTGGTCCTTTATTCTTTTTCTATTGATTAGTGCTTTTCATTTTGGACAGTCTCAATTGTATTATGTACGCTTTAAGGGGTTATGGAATTACTTACTCTATCTAACCTGGGGAGTGATGCTGTTATCTGCCATTATTTATTTAAATATAGGAGAGTGTATTAACTTCTTTTATACACTGCCACAACTTCAAGCGCACCTATTCATTACCCCTGAAATAATAGGGGCGAATTTTATTGTCTCTGCAACCATATTCACCGCGATGATGATTTATGCTCTTTTGAAGGGTAAGTTATCAATAGCGAATTTCGGTTACGAATTTCTTTCCCTGACCATCATCGTTGGAATAGCGGCCTCGACTACTGCCGTGACGGCATTTATTATGTATTTTGGACTTTGGCACTCCTTAGTTTCACTAATTTTGGAATACCGGCATATACGAACCCAAACACCTGAAATCAGTTTTGGGTCGTTTCTGAAAGATTTAATTCCGCACAGTACCATTGCCTTTTTGTTCTTGGCTGTTTTTTACTGGTATAGTTACCAGACAAGTTGGGCCATATCTCCTTACATGTTGTTTATTATTCTGATCTCGATCATTACGGTACCACATCTTTTCGTAATGGGACGTATGTATAACAGTTTTCGGTTACATTCGTAAAC
>JBCCSU010000134.1:0-12773 GCA_039199635.1 Bacteroidota bacterium
ACAAAGTAAATATCATCCCAACCATCATTGTCTAAATCACCAATGGCTACACCACCACCGTTATAATAATTACGATACCTAAATACATCGAACTCGTCATCATCATAGAGCCTGTTGATAAAAGAAATACCAGTTTCTGTAGAATCCAAAAGGCTAAATATCAGCTCATCTTCAGTATCATTAACAACAGTCTGTTTCTTCTGATCATTACAGGATAAACTACATAGTGCAATTATGGATAGATAAAAAAAAGCTGAATGAAATTTCCTCATGTAGAACGTCTGCAAAATATCTAACAAATTAACAGTACAAAATAAATGAATAATAGCACCCACCTACATAAAAAATGTATGAAACAAGCGTGCTCATAGAATGACCACGCTTATTCGCACTGCGCTATCGTATTATACTTGTATTGAAAGATAAAGTATTAGTTGCTGTATGAACTAATAGACGATAGTTACCGACTGACAGAGTACTAACATTAATATTTATGCCATCAGCCTCCTGATGCCATTGGATGTTTCCCCTAATACCGATGACATTGATCATTTCAACAGAGCTAACCTCCTTATTGTAAAGCACTTTTATGTTTTCACTGGAAGGGTTAGGATAAACTATGACAGATTCCGCGGTTAGGTCATCGATTGATGTAACTGTCTCCGGTAAAGTAAATGGTACTAAGCCTTCTTCGACCGGTGCTAACTCATCAGTAGTTAAAATATGAAACGCTCCCGGCACTAAAGGTATTTCCTGATTCAATTGATCAACCTCGAAAGTATCATCGGAGAAATAATCATACCATGTGCCGGATTCAGGGAAACTAACCGACATAAGCTGAGGAGACAAACCAAAATTACCTATAACAACAATTGAACCAGATTCATGCTGTATAGTGATTCTTCTTAATTGACCAGTTAGTATTGAAGTGATGGCTCCATTCTTTATGGCTTCCAGCTTCTGCTTTCGAAAATCAATTAATGCCGCGTAGGCGCTGAATACCTTCTGGCGCTCGGTATTATCATAATATTGTCCGACTTCGCCAACTCCTCCCCAGGGTTCCGGCTTTTCACCAAGACGATCATCATTTAGTTCTACGTCATACGCTAGTTCCTGGAACTGCCATAACATCTTTTGACCTGGTAAAGTAAAGAAGAAGGCAGCACCAAGTTTAGTTCGTTCGAAATACACAGCTTCATCGCGAATATCATAATCCCCTGCATTGTTGGTACCCATGGTCAGCATTTCCCATGCTACTCTCTCTTCATCGTGCGACTCCATATATGAAACTCTTCCTATGTCTGCTACTGCATCGAATGATCGATTCAAACTTTCTCCGGCCAAGGTAGCTCGAAAATCCTCATTACTATTACCCCAGACCATCATGCCTTCATTTTTAAGAACGGTTTCCTCATTTGGATCAGCAAAATGCTCTAATATAACGTAAGCTTCTTCATCTATAGCCCAAATTTCGTCAGCCATCCTGGTTAGAAGATCAATTCTTGATTGGTCGAACTGGTTCCACGCACCTACATCGTCAGGGTTATCAGTTTGGGTAAACCCTTTGGACAAGTCAAAACGATAACCATCAAAATGATATTCTTCAATCCAGTACCTGTTTACATCATCAACAAAACGTTGCGTGTAGTCGCTTTCATGATTGAAGTCAAACCCTACATTAAATGGGTGTTTAGCGTCCGGGTTAAACCACGGAGAGTTAGTAGCCGGCTTATTCTCCTCGCTGTCCCAATACATTTGAACCATCGAATTTTGACCGAAAGCATGATTTAGCACCATGTCCAAAATGACGGCTATTCCATTTTGATGAGCTGCTTCTATGAATACTTTAAGATCATTCTTAGTACCATAATATTTATCAGGGGCAAAAAAGTAGGAAGGATTATATCCCCAACTACTGTTACCTTCAAACTCCATTATAGGCATCAATTCAATGGCGTTTACACCCAAACGTTTAATATAGGTTAGAGTGTCAATTAAATCGTTGTAATTATGACTATCAATAAAATCACGCACCAGTAGTTCGTAGACCACTAAGTCTTCCTGCGCCGGCCTTTGCCAAGTATCCTCGGTAGCGGACCATTCATAAGTAGCTTGCCCTGTCTGCATAACTGTGGCTATTCCATTCTCTTGTAAATTGTATTCAGGAAGATCGGGGAAAACTGATTCAGGTATAAATCCATCATTCCAGGGATCCGCCACCTGATCTGCGTAGGGGTCTCCAACGCGAATAGCGCCATCTACCCAATACTGAAAAATATAATCTTCGCCGGAAGTTAACTCATCAATTTCTAACCAATACGTCTCCTCGTCAAGATCACGCTTCATTTGATAGGTGTTATCCAATTCCCAATCGGTAAAATCTCCCACCACGTGGACCCTATCTTTTAACGGGGCTAAGAAGACCAGCGTGGCCCGGGTATCGTCACTCTCATTATAATTGATGCCAAGTTCCAAGCCCATGGGCAAAGCCTCAATCACCGTTTCCTGTTGTATAAAAAAATCTAGTGTACTAGTACGTTCTATATCGTTACCTTCCGATTCTAAATTTGTAGCCTCCACACGTACAGAGATTTGCCCTTGACCGGCAACCTGATAGCCGAAGCTAATTGTTGAAGATGAAAGTGTGGACGCTACTGAAGCAAAACCACTGCCCTCATCAATGAACATTTCAAGATCTCCGACACTAGAAGATGTAGCTGAAATGGTTACAACCTCATCGACATCCACAAAATTGATGGCGTTATAGTCCGCTGGTTGTGTGAACTCTATAAAATCACCTGCAGATATTGGTACGAACAGATCCTCAGTTTGGGCGCTTCCATCCGTATTTTTCAGCAATACACCAAGACGTGTGATCTCAACTCCATTGGGAATATTAAAGTAAGTTTGGGGGGTCAATGTAATTTCCCAGATATCGGTATCAACTAACCTCATCTCTCCACCTTCGACCGCCTGACCAAAATCTAGCTGAGTGTCCGGACCGTAGATAAACGCATTATCGTCATCTCCAGCTCCAGCCCACAAAAACACCCCTTCTGATAATCCAAGAAGTCCCTGCGCTCGTTCATCTGTGGCTTGTGTAACATCGAATCGTAGGATAATTTCATCGGTGATCGTAGCATTCTCCGGACTGATAGTAACCACCTGAGCGGTTGACAAGTGCACCGTAACTAGGAAAAAGGCCAAGAAAGAAAAACGTATTGATTTTTTCATAAGAGTTCTTTTTATAAAAAAAGCTGCCCTTCACGAAGGACAGCTTTTATTAATTCTCAACTAATTATTACTCTACTGAGTATTCTAAGGTTTGATCGTTGAAGGTGAAGGTAAATGTCCCATCAAAACCACAGGCAATATCGGCTCCAAACTCTTCCGCTTGATTGTCACAGTCAGCATCCCCCCAATCCGTAGTTCCCCCTCCAAAGTCAGGTGAATTTGCGAATTTAAATGGATTTGTTGACGATAAGGTAACCTCCTCTCGTTGCCAGGTGAAATCGTCTACCAACTCCATTTGCAAATCAGTTCCACCCCATCCATTCATTTCACCAAGAATATACATTTCAGAATTATTAGAAGTAAAACTTAATTGTTCAACAAGCGTAAAAGTGTAGTCCCCTGTAACATCATTATATTGGAGATCGTATCTACCATGCGGCGCTCCTGGCGGCAAGACAAAATTAGGCCCAAACTCCTCGGCCGTTCCTGAAACAACCTCAGTTACATCATCAAATGTACTACCCGATCCGTTTTGGCCATAATGCATATCAGCTAAGGTAAAAGTAGTTGAAAAACGAAATGCGTCATTCACGTTAATTTCCAAATTTTTAAGCTCCCATACGTTATCGGCGACTAGACCCATCCCCAAATTCGTGCCTTGGAAATCATTAAAAGTTCCCAAAACAAATAAGGATTCAAAGTTAGCTGCAAATGCCGCTGCTAAACTGTATTCAAGGGACTGGTCATTAAACGTTACATTGAATCTTCCGTTAAATCCACAAATGATATTAGGAGCCCCTTCAGCGCTCATATTACTTGACGCGATGCCATCGCACTCTTCATCACCCCAATCCTCGTTAGAAAAATCAGGTGTATTGGAAAATTTAAATTGGTCTGAATTTGTTATTGTAACATTGTCTATTTGCCATTCATTGTCCGCTACGGCAGTCATTTGGAGATCAGATCCACCCCAACCATTCATCGTACCTAATATAAATAATTCAGGATGGTTCATTTCAAAATCACCAACCGTAAATGTGGTACTTTCAGTTACTGAGAAAGTCGTGGTGGCATTACCTGTGTTTCCATTCGTGTCAGTTACAGTAACCTCGATAGTATATTCACCTAAGGGCAAACCTTCAGCAAATGGTATCGTAGTAGTCGTAGTGATACCGCTCACCGCGGGCGTTCCTGAATCAACATCGGCTCCAATTGCATCCACAATGGTGTAGCTGGCTGAAGAAAGTGGGCTCAAAGATGCGCTTTCCAGATTTCCATCTGTAAAAGTGAAGACCACGTTAAAAGCATCACCAAATGTAACACTTCCACTGGGTTCATCAATAGAAACTAAGGGCGCAGAATCAAAGACATTCTCATCTAGGTCATTCTCATCGAAACAACCTACTAGCAGCGCAGGTAAAAGAAATAATAAATATTTTATTCTTTTCATTTTTATCATATTAATAGCCATCATTTTGTCTCAAATTTGGATTGGTGTCCAATGCACCTTGAGGTATTGGAAACAATCTTGTAAACGGATCTGACGCGCTTCTCTCACTATATGCATCGTTAAATGTACCAAAACGAATTACGTCATTACGTCTGTGGCCTTCCCAATACAACTCGAAACCACGCTCATTCAGTACTTCTTGCCCATCACCTGAAACCGTAGTAATCTCAGGTACACCCCTAACGGTTCTTATCGTGTTAATGGTTGCAGCAGCCTCCGCACTTTGACCTAATCGCCATTGTGCTTCGGCCTTCATAAGTACCAAATCACTGTATCTTAATAACACAAAATCTGTATCCGATTGATCATTAGTAGGTGTGTCCTGATCCGGCGAATATTTAAGCACTCTCACCCCTTCCGGCTCGGCTGCACTTGTCAAAGATACTTCAGGTGTATAAATCAAAGGGTTACCATTCCTATCTTCCAATGCAGTACCACTCAAATCAAATTGTTGCCCAACCAAAAAACCGCGGTTTGTACCAATTTGATCTACGTAGGATTCATCTGAGAAACGAATATCATTCGTTTCAACTCCATTACCTGGGTTACCATCAGCGTCCCACCTATTGTAAAAGTCTGCCACAGTGGCAAAACCATTCCATGGTGAACCAGGATCATCGGCAATAATATCAATATCATACTTTTGATTATAATGAGTCGTCATCATGACCCTTGAGTGACTAGGCCCACGATTAATATCTTCATTATTCTCAACAACTATCATTGCCTCATCTGTAGAGGTCCAATTGGCGCTATTGTCAGTGTTAAACATACCAAAATAATCTTCTGCTATAGCATATTGACCTGAAGCCGTTACTTCGTCTGCTAAGGTAATCACCTCTTGTAATTGTGCGTTAGTAGCGGCGGTACCTGTAAAGACTTCCAAGTTGAGCAAGTATTTAGCTAGCATTGTTTTTGCCGCACCCTGCGTCGCTCGACCGTATTCCTGGTCAGCTTTTAAGGGTAAAGCAGGTATAGCCTCTCTCAGATCTTGGATGGCTAAAGCAGTTGCTTCTTCACGTTCTACAACAATGGCGTTACCCGCTTCATCTTGGTAGGGCACCTGCCCAAACATATCAATAAGATGAAACATATAATAAGCTCTCATGAATTTAGCTTCTGCAACAAAAGCAGGTAAAGACTCAGTTACGCCCGATAAGTCAAACGTTTCTAATGCAAAAAAAGCTCGAGCCACACCAACATTCATACCATCCCACGCAGCAGTCACCATTCTGTGGTTAGGGTCCCAGTCATGTGTATGCAACACTCTCCAAACACCACCATCATCCCAATCTGTTCCTCTGGTTGGTCCCAACATCTCATCGGATGGGTGTTCTTGTAAAGCATAGATCCCATCCTGAGCCAGAAATGCCGTTAGTTGTCCGTAAACAGGCCCAACTACTGACAGGGCTGCTGCCTCAGGATCTTCTTCAAATTGTACAGCCAACTGAACAAAGAGTTCCTCTCCAGTGGTACTATCCAGAAGCTCCTCCTCAAGGTCTGTACAACTAAAAATTAAAGCTAATGCAAAAAGCAGAACTATATAATTTCTCATTTTCAATTTAATTACCTTCATTGCTTAAAAAGTTAAATTCACCCCCACTAAAAAAGTCCTTGCTCTGGGATATGATGTGTAATCAACTCCTAGAGACGGAACACCATTCACATTCTTATCAGTATTAACCTCGGGATCAAATCCAGTATAATCGGTCAACACAAAAAGGTTTTGACCAGTAGCATATACACGAGCACTGTTTATAAAAGGTATCTTTTCCGTATTAATAATATAACCTAATGTTACGATCTGTAATCGAATGAAAGATCCATCTTCCAGGAATCTGGAACTAGCTTGCAACGAAGATGAAAGGCTCTCATTAGTAGCAGCATTGTCCACTGTTGTATTTCTAGAATTATTTAGCGCTGACTTCACAAATAATGCGTTGGCTGTATTATTATAAACATCATTACCATGAGAAGCGTTTAACGCAAAATTGAGGTCAAATGCTTTATAAGAAACACTTCCGGTAAAGTTCCAAGTAAAATCGGGTAATGCGGAACCGACTATTCTTCGATCACCCTGCAATGGGCTTGTCGTTTGCTCTCCATTAATGTCCAGAAATACACTATTTCCGTTTTCATCAAAGCCTACAAACGGAACCAAGAAAAATGCTCCAAGAGACTCACCAGAGCGAATGACTTGAGAATTAACTCCGCTCAAACCTTGCCCGTTTATTTCACCTGTTGGTATCTCCTGATTTAAGTCTTTCACTTCGTTATCGATCAGTGCGAAGTTTACATTGGCTGTAACGTTCCAATCATTGTTATCAACAATTACACCTTGCAAACCTAATTCTATTCCATTATTAACGACTTCAGCATCTAAGTTATCCCAAAATTCTGTAGCCACCGCAGGTGGAAGAGGCACTTGTCTTAAGAGAAGGTCCGTTGTAACCTTATTGAAATAATCAATAGTACCAGACAGACGACCTCCCAAAACACCGAAGTCCAAACCAATATTTATCTGAGTCGTTGTTTCCCATTGAAGATCTGGATTAGCTACCCTGTCCTGTACAATACCATTTTGATTTGGATCAAAACGGAATGCAGGACCTGCCACTTTATTAGGAAGCTCCTGATTACCGGTTTGTCCCCAACCCAATCTTAATTTTAGATCAGTAAAGATACCCTGCGGCATAAAATCTTCATCTGAAATTCTCCATCCTACTGCAACCGCAGGAAAAAAGCCATATTCATTATCCTCACCAAATCTTGTGGAGCCGTCTGCACGGAAATTAGCGGTTAATAAATATTTGTCTTTTAAAGAATAAGTTACCCTACCAAAAAATGATTGAAGCTCGTTAACCTCGGCATCAGAAGCAACATTAGGTCTGACATCATTATCCAAGGCATCAATATTGTTTGTCGGTAAAATATCGCCAGTAAAATTCGTAGCTGAAATACTGTGCCCTTCATTACGAAATTCTTGATATGAATACCCAGCAAGCGCAGTCAATGTACTTTCTCCAAATGTCTTATTGTAGTTGAAGTAGTGTTCAAACGTCTTACTATTTAGCTCTCTGTATTGGATATCCCCTTGTCCCGGAGTAAAAGTCAGCAGGTTAGAAAAATTTGATTCTCTTGTAGCCCGAGAATGGTCTAAACCAAAATTAAATTTATATGATAGACCTTCTATAATAGTAAACTCCGCACCGATATTA
Organism: Bacteroidota bacterium; assembly: GCA_039199635.1. GTDB lineage: Bacteria > Bacteroidota > Bacteroidia > Cytophagales > Cyclobacteriaceae > Fulvivirga. The sequence continues at coordinate 7,963 of JBCCSU010000134.1, forward strand.
CCCAAAAATCTGGTTGCCGAAGTTTTGTCATCTACCAACTCAATCAATGCAACTGGGTTTCGAATATCTCCTCTTTGCAGTAACGTTCCATCTTCATTGAATACAGGAGAAGTAGGATTAGAAACTAATGCTAATGAAATGACATCCCCATCAAAACCGGTTCGATCACCAATTGGCACAGCTTGATCTTGCGTGTTGCCGATCGTCATATTTAAATCCAATTTTAAACGGTCGTCTAAGGCTTTCTGCGTCACATTAATCCTACCGGTGTAACGCTCTAAAGATGTGTTCTCAACAATTCCTTGTTGATCCAAAGCACTCAAAGAAACGCGATAATTGGTCTTTTCCGTACCACCACCGTAAGCTACATTATGGCTATGCGTAATAGCCGTTCTAAAAACTTCATCCTGCCAATCCGTGTTACCCCCAAATAAATTAACACCAGCTTCAGCTATGCCTAAATCTGTTAGCACCGTTTCGTATTCATTAGCATCGAGAACATCGAGTTCTTCTCGAATGTTCGCCACACTAAGATATCCTGAGTAAGACAACTGGCCTTCACCAGAAGCACCTTTTTTAGTGGTAATAATTACAACACCATTTGCACCACGAGAACCATAAATGGCAGTGGCCGAGGCATCCTTTAAAACATCAATGGTTTCAATGTCATCTGGATTTAGAAAATTTAAAGGATTCCTAGATTGTGACCCACCTCCCACAGGTCCCGTGCCGCCAGGAGTTATATTTCTACCATCCAAAGGCACACCATCAACAACATAGAGTGGATCATTATTTGCCCTGACTGACCCTGCACCCCGAACTTGAACAGTTATACCCGCTCCAGGTTCACCGCTTGATGAAACTACATTCACACCGGCTACTTTTCCCTGAATCAATTCAGCCGGATTATTTATAACTCCTCTATTAAACTGTTCAGCATCAACAGAAGCTACAGCGCCAGTTATATCTTTTTTCTCTTGAACTCCATAACCCACCACTACAACTTCAGAAAGCTGGGTAACATCTGTTTCTAAGGAAATGTCTATAACACTTCGTGAACCGACGACCGTTTCTTGAGAAGTGTAACCGACAAATGAAAAAACAATAGTCGCTCCACTACTTACAGACAAGGTGTAGTTACCGTCAAAATCGGTCACTGTACCATTGGTGGTACCCTTCTCGATAACATTAACACCAGGAAGGCCACTACCGTCCGTAGCATCAGTTACCTTACCGGAAACCGTGCTTTGAGCCAGGACAGCGTAGCTGCAAACCAAAGTCGTTAATGTGAATACTAGTAAAAACTTCTTCATAAAGGTTGATTTAAAGTGAATAATTGTGAAAACACGTATTTCACATACTTAACTTAAATTTCAATAATAGGGATTAATGCAGTCAAAAACATCTTTTTTTCGCCATAAATTAACGAAAACGACTTCGCAAACGTTTGCGGGATATTGCTAGACTATATATCGGAAACGAGCTTTAGGACTTATAACGACCAAGCTCATTAATTATGGATTTGCAGTAAATAATTTTAGCTCTCCGTTATTATTTGCGACTAAGATTAGAGTTGTATCGGAGTCTTTACCTTCGATTTTTTTTATGTCTTTCACATCACCGGGAACATGAAAACCTGATTTAAAAGATTCGACAACTTGAAAAGCTTCACCCTCATTTAATAATATAGAACCGGTTCCGGCGTCCCAATGAGTAGTTTCTACTTCCGTTGCAAATAAATTACCTGCAAGCACTAGGTCACTTTTAGAATCTCCATTGACATCTATTGAGATAATTCCAGAAATTGGAGATCGCTGAACTGATGCCGGTAAGTCGCTTAACTCGGGAGTTTTCAGGTTATTTTCAAAACGGAATAGTTTTGAAGCAAAAGTAGTAGTCTCAAAGTGTTTGGCCTCTTTTATTGATTCTCCAAGCATATTTTGAACGTCTGTGGAGGCAAACTCGTTGAATGTATCGAACTTTTCACCGATAAATGGCATCTGCTCTGTTGTGCAGTCTTTTCCTCGCACAGGAACCTGCTTATCTTTGTAGTATTTAGCTAAAACAATATCTACAGAATTATTTTTATCAAAATCAGAAGCGTAAACATGGAAAGGCTTTTCTGAGCTGGCCTTATGTTTAATATTCAAACCAACATTACCGGCTACAATATCAAATCCATTGTCTTTTTTTATCACTTTAACAGATTGCCACCAACCCTTATGATTCTCTAGCCCATACTCATTGGTCACATTTTTGAGCGTGTTTGAAACGTATTTAAAAATATTCACAGACATCCACTCTCCTACTACAACCAGTTCCTCAACTGAGTCCCCATCAAGATCCACAAATTCTCCGTCAGTGATCATTCCTAAATATTCGAGTTCTGGAGCCAGATCTTTAATTATATTAACATATCGACCATCTCTATTCTCCAAAAAATAACTTTGAGGTTCATAAGGATAAGCACCAGGAACAGTTCTTCCTCCAATAAACAAGTCCAAATCGCCGTCCTTATCATAATCATTGGGGATCACGAGACTGTTAGAAGTTGTCAACGCTGGAAGATTAGCTTTCCCTGAGTAGACCCCCTTGCCATCGTTAATGTACAATCTATCCTGTAAGGACTGATCACCTAGTTCGAATTCATAACCACCACTGGAAACATAAAGATCAAGATCACCGTCACCATCAAAATCAAACAAGGAGGATTTCATATCTTCATGTTGGCTATCATCATTAAGTAGTGGCTGAGAGGTTTGAGAAAAACTACCATCCTTATTTTGAGTATAAATGGCCCCCGATTGTCCTGAAGCACCTCCCACAAAAAAGTCCTCTAGATCATCATTATTTACATCTCCTACAGAAATGAACGGACCTAACTTAGAATAACTGTAGGGCAACAAAACCTGTTGCTCGTAATCATCATAATCGTTTTCAGCATGAATAAAATTGGGTTGTAGCAACTCTGACTTCTCTTTCAAAAGGATACTAGGGTTCGACTTGTAATTATTTTCAATCAACTCAGAATCTGAATAACTGAGTTCTAGCATTTGATTTATTTCCGTGTTTTTCGTAGCTGAAATTCTTCCATCGGGCCATACAACCCTCAACCTATCAATTGTCTTTATCGCTCCTAAACCAAAATGAGCAATAGATGACGAAGAAGAAAGGTATCCCCTGGTACGGTTTACAAGTTGACTAGATTGTTGCCCCTCATAATATATAATAACCTTTGATCCCAGGGCCTCAGGTTTAGCTTCATTTCCTTTTAGTTTAACCTTCAAGTAATTAGACCCCGTTTGCATCGCATTGTTGGTGTAAAAAAAGGCTGTGTCCATAAGGTTATTCACCAGTATGTCTATATCCCCATCATTATCAAAATCCGCTAAAGCTACCCCGTTCGAAAAAGCCGCATCATCTAACCCCCATGACTGATCTATCTTTTCATATTTTAGTCCGTCTTGGTTTTTAAAGGCGTAATTTGAAAGTTTCTCAGACGGGAATGATTTCAAATATTCAAAGACCTCCTCCGGAGTCATTTTGGGCTTATTGCCTATATTAAAGTCTTGAGCCGAGTTCCTCTGATCTCTATCCAAGACATCGCGATATATGCCATTTGAAATATGAACATCCTTCCAACCGTCAAGATCAAAGTCTGCAGCTAAAATAGACCAACTCCAATCCGTATTGGCCATGCCCGTTAAGTTCCCTACTTCACTAAATGATCCCATACCCGTATTCATATGCACCATGTTGTGCATAAATATGCTGTTATAACCCGCCTTGATCATGTTGGTAAACAGCTTACGATCCATCATTTGCATGGTAGTCTTTGAACGTACATAATCGGCAGGGTTCATATCCACCACAAGTAAATCAAGGAGTCCATCGTTATTTAGGTCTGTTGCCTCTGAACCCATACTGTAAAATGAGGTATGTTTAAAATAATCGTTACTACTCTCCGTAAACGATCCGTCCTTGTTGTTGATGTACAAATAATCCGGCGCAACAAAGTCGTTTGCAATAAAAATATCGGGCCAACCATCCTGGTTAAAATCTGCAGTAGACACACTTAGGCCAAATCCAAAGTCGGGTAATATTTGAGTACTTTGAGTAACATCTACAAATCTTCCATTATCATTTCTGTAGAGTTTGTCATTTCCTCCGGCCTGTTTGAATTTGGGATTGTTGTAAATAAAGTCCAATACGAATACTTTTTCGGAAAGATCGAAGTTGACAGGTGTATTAACCAGAAACATGTCGAGATCACCATCCAAGTCGTAATCGAAAAACGAGGATTGGACTGAGAATTGACTATTGTTCAATCCATATTCGGCTGCCTGTTCGGTAAAAGTAAGGTCACCATTATTCACGTAAAGAAGGTTTTCTCTAGCCTTAGGGTCTCTATACTTACCTGACTTACACAAGTAAATATCCAACCACCCATCTGCGTTAATATCTACGAGTGTCACTCCCATATAAAACCCTTGAGTCCCTTCTACTCCGGCTGCTGCAGTTATATCTTCAAACTTCAAGTCGCCCTTATTCAGATATAGTTTATTTGGTGACATGTTACCCACCATGTAGACATCTTCCAGGCCATCGTTATCGAAGTCTCCCGCGGCTGTGCCGGCGCCAATATACATATGCTTATAAGTGTAATAATTCAACTGCGGGCTTTCGTTAATAGTATTGACAAAGTGAATACCGCTTTTCAGGGGTTCTACCTTGGTAAACAGCGTCTCTACTTCCTTTGCTTCAGCTTTATTCTGGCTTTCGCTTGTTCTTGAACAAGAGGTATTTAATAT
>JBCCSU010000135.1:0-12462 GCA_039199635.1 Bacteroidota bacterium
ATTTTGGTCAGTGAACTTCTTACTTTTCTCTTCAAAAATATCGTTCGCCAAAGACTTGAATTCTAATGCAAACCTTTTTTGCAACTCTTCTAGCTCTGTTTTCTGATCTTTTAATTTTTCTTGAAGGTTTCTGTAATCAGCTTCGGTAGCAGAGAGATTGCTATTGAGCTTAATAACGGCTTTTCTCTCCTCTTCCAATTTGTGTTTTGATTCCTCGAAATCAGATTTATATTGATCAATCCGATCTCGTAAAACTAAAAGCTCTGCTTCTGATTGGCTCTCTGCTGACTGGAACTTACCTCGAGCCACAAACCATGCAGCTGACCCACCCAATACTACTCCCACTATTAAATATAAAATCTCCATCAGTCGTCAAAGATGCCTGAAATTATTGGTTCAGGCTAACAGGTGGTACAAAAGCTAATGCAAATAACTTGAGCGAAATTTCTTAATATGCTCCGTCTCACCTAACAGAATAAGTATATCACCTTCGGTAATTTTCTTAGTAGAATGCGGGTTGAATAAAAACCCCTTAGATTCATCTTTAAAACCGATTACGGTAGCGCCGCTCACATTGCGAATGTCCAGATCGCGCAGGGTTTTATCCCGATACTCTTTATTCAGATCAGTATAACTCACCTCTTCCAGCTCTAGTTTTGAGCCCCCTACTCCACTTATAAGGTCTAAAAATTCAATGACATAAGGTTTTGTGATCAGGTGGGCCATGTGTACACCGCCAAGGTAGTCTGGCATCACTACATGTTCTGCACCTGCCCGGTATAGTTTTTTTTCAGAAGTTACTTCTGTAGCCTTGGCGATAACCTTAATGTCCGGATTAAGTTCTTTTGAAGTTAAAGTGATGAATACATTATCGGAGTCTTCACGCAAAGCACTTATAATGGTAGAGGCTCGTTTAATACCGGCTTCTATTAGAACCTCATCTAAAATAGCATTACCATTTATAAAGCGAATACGTTTATCTTCCGGTACCTCATCTATGACCCGATTATCCCGCTCAATTACGACAAAATCTTTTTTAGCCGCTATCAATTCACGTGCAGCCATAGCTCCGTTTTTTCCGAACCCACATACTATAATATGATCACTTAATTTTTTCATGTCACGCTTTGAGGCTATGTTTTTAAAAATATTCTTCAATTCACCTTCAAATAAGTAAGATGAAATAACTGAAACAATATAGGCAAAGATGCCAAGATTCATGGTGAAGTAAATAATGGAGAATACTTTCCCCGGGTCGCTTAAAGGCTCTATTTCATTGAACCCAACAGTAGAAAAGATCTGTATAGACATGTACATACTATCTAATGTACCATACCCTTCTGTCCACATGAAACCTATAGTGCCTATGATGATACTGGCAAAAAAGAGCAGGGTAGCGAAAAGAAATTTTCTTAGCCTTCCTTTAAGGAATTCAGTCATGCTGAAAAGATATCTATATTGTTTATTCTATCCAATTTTAATAGCTTTCTGCATGCGAGTGATCTCCCTTTGGTCCGGACCAAGAAATGTTTCTACGGCTTTTATGTATTCTTTTGCTCAACGCAAGGATTTTGAAGTGGTAGATGAGCCGCTTTACGGTTATTATCTCTCGTTAACCGATATTGATCACCCGGGTAAAGATGAGATTCTAGCTACGATGAATACCGATGGGGAAAGCGTGCTAAAAGCTATGCTTACACCCAGTAATAAACCTTTCAGGCTGCTCAAAAATATGGCTCATCATTGGGTCGACCTGGATATGGAGCTTTTAAATCAGTTTACTAACATTTTCCTTATCCGCAACCCCGCAGAAATGCTACCCTCACTGGTGAAACAAATTCCAGATCCGGTACTCCGTGATACAGGATTGGAAAGGCAGTACGCTTTATTTGAGCATCTCAAAAGTAGAGGTGAACCGGTTGCGGTAGTTGACTCAAAACAGCTACTCTTAAACCCCGCTGATCTGCTTAAGAAACTCTGTAAGTATTTAGGAATTTCTTTTGACGAGCAAATGCTATCCTGGACCTCTGGCGCGTTACCGGAAGATGGTGTATGGGCTAAATATTGGTATCATAATGTGCACAATTCCAGCGGATTCCAGCCTTATCGATCTAAAAAGGAGACCTTTCCTGAATCACTGAAGCCGCTTTTACACGAATGTGAACCTTACTACAAATTATTATTAAACCACTCTATCAAACTATGACACCTCAACTACCAGACTCGAGAAATGCGGACATTTTGATCAATATCAATGGCCACTTATACCCAAGAGAAGAAGCGAAGATCAGCGTCTTTGATAGTGCCGTACAGGGTGGAGATGCAGTATGGGAGGGTATTCGTATTTATAAGGGAAAAGTCTTTATGCTTGAAGAGCACATAGACAGAATGATAGATTCTGCGAAAGCAATGGCCTTTGAAAATGTTCCTTCTCGGGATGAAATTAAAGAACAAATTTTTGAAACGCTCAAGGCTAACAGTATGTTTGATGAATCACACATCAGGCTCACACTCACCAGGGGCAAAAAGGTGACTTCAGGCATGAGTCCGCACTTTAATCAATACGGGTGTACACTGATAGTTCTTGCCGAATGGAAAAAGCCTGTCTACGATGCTAACGGCATTTCTTTAATAACTTCAGCCATCAGACGTAACCCTCCACAGTGTGTAGATTCTAAAATTCATCATAATAACTTGATCAATAACATCTTGGCTAAGATTGAAGCTAACGTAGCCGGTGTAGAAGATGCTGTCATGCTGGATGTTGACGGCTTTGTTTCCGAAACAAATGCTACTAACATCTTTTTTGTGAAAAAAGGCAACGTATTAACACCTTTTGCAGACAGTTGCCTGCCGGGTATTACTCGGGCGAACGTAATAAAGCTGGCCGATCAGCACAACCTAAAGCTCTATGAAAAAAGGATCTCCATTTCTGAGATGTACAGTGCTGATGAAGTATTTGTTACAGGATCTATGGGAGAATTAACACCGGTGCTAAAAATAGATGGCCGAATTATTGGTAACGGTAAGGTAGGTACGTTAACCCGCAAGTTCATAGCCTGGTATAAGCAAATTGCTGAAACTTCAGGAGTAGCTATTCCGAACTAGGATCCAGTATTTAATATAAGATCAATGGACATGGGATGGCTTAAAAACATTTTAGAGGCGCACGTTCAGGCAATCTCCCTTCCTGAAAATATGGCTCATGCTGATGAGCCCATTTACCACTTAGCAGATGCGTCAGTCCTGCTGGATGCAGCTTTGAATGAAAATAGGAACTTTCAGAACATTTGTATAAGACACTTTTCTGCTTCACTTGCTATGCTCTACAAGGCAAAAGAAAATGATCCCGCCTCTAAATGTCAAAAGATCTATCATTTTATGAGAGACGTTTATCCTGACCTTTCACCTAATTTAAGAGGCTTTTTTAACACGAAACAAGACATTTTCAGTATTACAGAAAAGATCTTAAATAAAAGAGTAAGTAAATTCCTATCCACCGGAGATGCATTTTATTGGGAATGCTTTTTCAATAATGCTCAACTTTTTATCGACCTTTACCTGTTTCGATTGTACTGTTTTAGTGAGAGTGGCAAAGTAATATCAGACTATTTACGAAGCCATAAAGATCATCTGAATTTTACACTACTGTGTGTAATAGCGGCCGCGGCGCACGCAGATCAAAAGCTTGAAAAGAAGGAAGTAGCCTTATTTCAGCTTTTTGCAAAACATACTTTTTTAAATGAAGAGCGTAAAAAAGCAGCCCACTTATTTCTCAAAAATGGGGCTTTGGCAAAACATATTGATCTACCGGAAAACAGTTCCTGGGCAGTCAGAAAACTTTTGCTGGAGCTGGCCATCGCCACAGCATGGTCAGATGAGGTGTTAGATAAAGCGGAGGAGGATTTTATTTCGGATTTCGGAAGAATACTGAAGATAACAGAAACCGATATTCAATGCAGTCATCTACGCGTAGAGTTTCTTTTGTTAAGATATAATGCGTTTCCAGCATCTTCTGCAAGCATGGTCATGGGTAAATTCTTACCGCGTGTTAAACACCTGCTTTCTTCTTATAATCAAGAAATTATCCGGCAGTTTAAATCAGATAAACGGTTATGTACCAAACTCAAACAAGCCGCCTCTATCAATCTGGATACGGAGACTAAAATAAAACTATCTCATGCTCTTTTAAAACGCATCGATTCTCTTTCTATTTTCAGAAGTATTCATCTTTCAACTCTTGAGTTGAGTTATGAAAAGGTTATAACACTACTACCCAGGGGCGTAGTAAAATCAGTGATCAACTAGCAGATTCACTAGAGCGCTTGGGAATAATAAGTGACATAATAATAGACCCAATCAATGTACCAATGATTACCGAAAAAGAAAGGACAATAGGGATATGTATGTCAAATATTTCAAGCAGCATTTTAGCTCCGATGAAGATCAGAATAAAAGACAATCCTTTTTGTAGTAAGTAGAACTTATCTATAATACCGGCTAACAAGAAGAATTTAGCTCTTAAGCCCAATATGGCAAAAATATTGGAGGTATAGATAATGAATTCGCTCTGAGTTATGGCAAAAGCCGCTGGAATTGAATCCACCGCAAAAATAAGGTCCGTAGTTTCTATCAAAATAATGACCAGAAAAAGTGGCGTAAAAAGTAACTTATTTCCCCGCCTTACTACAAATCTACCCCCAAAATCACCCTTTGTGATGCTCAGATACTTTCTGGCAAACCTTAAAATTGGATTCTTACTCGGGTCGATTTCATCTTCACCATCTTCAAAAAAGATCTTGATGCCTGAGTAGACCAAAAAGACCCCGAAAATGTAAAGGATCCAATAAAACTTACTGATAAGAAAAGCGCCTACAAAAATGAAGATTGCTCGAAAAACCAGGGCTCCAAGTATTCCCCAGAATAAAATATTATGGTAATACTCTTCGCGTACTTTGAAATATCGTAGTATTAAGAGAATAACAAATATATTATCTACCGAGAGTGCATACTCCGTAAGATAGGCTGAGAAGTAAGTTAGAGATGTTTCGGCTCCACCATCATAAGCATAGATCAAATATCCAAAAGACACAGAAATAGCTACCCAAAAGATAGATTGCCAAAGAGCTGATTTAGTGGATATTACATGTGCCTTTTTATTAAAAAGTCCAAGGTCTATGACCAGAAATAAAATAATGATAACGCCAAAAATGGAAAATAATATAGTTTCATTGGAGTTATCCAGAAAAGACATCAAAAACATGCAATAGAAGCCAAATGTGTAAAAAAAGGCGTTTTTTAATAACTACAGACTAAATAATGCTGGAGACTGCTCTTTGTTTAAATTTTCGCAAATTTAGTAAAATATTTTAAAGGGATTTGAATGTAAGTTTTTATTGTAAAAATGACTTTTTTAATATTCCCATTCGATCAATAATCACTATACGTTAGCGATGCTCAACGAATTTTTAGGTCGAGCTTTGCTCTAAATAGAGATTCTTTGATTGAGCGGTCAAGATACCTGGAATTGAAGTTTTAAAAGATGATGATAAATTCCCTCGTCTTTCTCTAAAAGTTGCTGATGTGAGCCTAACTCAACTACTTTTCCTTTTTGAATTATGGCAATAGTATCCGCCTGCCGGATGGTGGCCAGTCTGTGAGCAATTATGATTGTGGTTCTGCCTTTCATTAGCTCTTCAATGGCCGTTTGAACTTGTAATTCTGCCTCTGTATCCAGAGCACTGGTAGCTTCATCTAGTATTAAGACCTTTGGGTCTTTAAGCACTGCACGTGCTATAGCTATGCGCTGTCGCTGTCCGCCGGATAGTTTAATGCCTCGCTCACCTACCAGTGTATCATAACTCTCCGGAAAAGCTTCAATAAAATCATGCGCATAAGCCTTTTTGGCTGCTTCAAGTACTTGTTCTTTGGAAGCCTCCGGATTTCCGTAAGCAATGTTTTCATAAATACTGCCCCCAAAAAGAATGACCTCCTGAGGTACTATACCTATCTGATCACGATAGCTTTTTAAATTATAGTCGGAGATATCCTTATCGGATATTAAAATACTTCCTTCGCTAACAGGATAATACCGCATTAACAGTTGAATAATGGTTGATTTACCAGCACCACTCGGACCTATTAATGCTATTTTTTGACCTCTTGAAATGGTAAGATCAATATTGGACAAAACTTCTACACCAGGCCGCGAGGGGTAGAAGAAAGAAACGTTTTGAAACTTTATATCACCATCTGTAAAAGCGTCTGTTTTCGACTGATTATTCTCAGGACTTTCTTCAATGATTTCCAATACTCTCTCACTAGCGCCTATGGCACGCTGTAACTGGCCATACAAATCGCCTAACCCGGCTATTGAGCCTCCGATAAAGGTAGTGTAGAGAATAAAGGATAATAAGTCACCAACGGTTAACCCACCTTCCTGAACCAAAGTAGCACCATACCACATTACGCCTACAATACCGCCAAACAGTGCGAAAATTACGAAAGAGAAAAAGGCACCTCGGTAAGTAGCTGCCTTTAAAGCTACTGATACCACGCCGTTCAAAGATTTTGAGTAGCGCGTAGATTCTAAAAGTTCATTAGTAAACGCTTTTACTACGTTTATAGTCTGTAAAGTTTCTTCGACAATAACATTCGCTTTCGCCAAACTGTCTTGAGTATCTTTTGAAAGTTTTCTGATGAAACGGCCAAAAACGAGGGCTACAACTACCAATACAGGAAAGGTACCGAGCATAAATAGTGTAAGTTTTGGCGTAATAAAGAAGATCACCGCTGTTCCTATAAGTAATGTAGCCACCTGCCTGAATACTTCTGCCAGGGTAGTGGAAAATGTATCCTGCAGCATTGATACATCTGACGTTATCCTACTGGTGAGTTCACCCACCCTGCGACTATCGAAAAAGCTTAAAGGGAGGGATAACATATTCGAAAATACCGCTTGTCGCACGTCTGCCATAGCACGCTCATTTACTTGAGCAAAAAGGTAAACCCTTAAAAATGAAAAGATGCTCTGGACAAGAAGAACGAATACTAGAGCTAGTGTCAGTTGATTGATAGAATTCAGATACCAGGTTTTACCCTGGGATACATCAACTAGTTTTCCAGCCAAGTAGGGAAAAGAAAGCAGGATAGTGCTACTGAAAATCAAGCATACCATACCAAGCACAAATCTTGTTTTGTACGGGGTTACGAATTGGAATACGCCAAGTAATTTGTTTAAGCTCGATTTATTGACTGGCCTTTTCTCCTCTTCCTGAAGTCTCTCACGCCTCTTTGCCATTCATAGATATTGTATTTCCGCAAATCTAACAGATATCACGTTGGTTTCGCATTAAATTACAGTTAATCAAAGCCTTTCAGAAGAAATGAAATATAGGCTTCAAAAGCCTTGTGGCAAATTCAATGATTGATAATCCAACATAGATTTGATACTGAAGGGTACCTTTTTCTGGAGCATCATTTTTTGACTTCCTTGTACCTCGAAGGCACTTAATACAATTTTGTTATTGATATCTTCAAAATATAGTGTTAAGTATCGCTCGCTCGTATAAACGGGATTGTTTTCCTGCCAGGAAGCTTCAATCCTACGTAGATCGGCAATGTTCGCTAAATAGTATAGCTTCAAATATTTTACTTCAGCTTCTGCGTTATTAGTAGTGTACGTGCGAATAGTAAGATTGCTAAATTGGTCTTCAGCTTCTGAAATCACATATTGACCGCGCCACTTAGGTTTATTAATATCAAGCCTTCTAAAAATACCTAATTCATTTTTCCACTGTGTAGTATCCGGAACAAATGACGTTACTGCGGTATCTAAGTCTATAATGGCCTCCTTAGTGAGAGAAACTGTATTTATTTTTAAAAGCTCATATTGCTTATCTAAAAGGCCTAACACATCAAAATAATCGTCATTTTCCTGAGGCTCTACTCCTTGGCAAGCTATCAGAAGTGAACTTAAGCACAGTAAAAAAATAACTATCTTCATGAAATCAGCACATTACCTGTCATAGCCGAAGGAATTTCTAATCCCATGCATGTAAGAATAGTTGGGGCGAGATCTCCAAGTTTACCATTTTCTACTTTTCCTTTAAAGTCATTATCTATGATAATACAGGGGACTAGGTTAGTAGTATGCGCTGTATTTGGACTCCCGTCAGGATTGATCATAATATCTGAGTTACCATGATCTGCTATAACAATGGTAAGGTAATCGTTTGCTAAAGCTGCCGAAATCACTTCTTTTGCACAGCTATCTACCGTTTCGCATGCTTTAACAGCCGCCTCAAAAACTCCCGTATGGCCCACCATATCAGGGTTAGCAAAATTTAAGCAGGTAAAATCAGGCCAGTTAGCTTCAAGTTCCGGTATAATTTTATCCCTGATATCTGCTGCGCTCATTTCCGGCTGTAAATCATAGGTAGCCACTTTAGGGGATGGACAAAGAAGTCTTTTCTCGTTTCTAAATTCTTCTTCCTGACCTCCTGAGAAAAAGAAGGTAACATGTGGGTATTTTTCCGTCTCGGCTATTCTTATTTGATTTTTTCCCGCCTTGGCTAGTACCTCTCCTAAAGTATCCGTTAAATTATCTTTCTCAAATATGACCTCCACTCCTTCGAAGGTATCGTCATATTTGGCCATGGTGATATAATGCAGATCAAGCTTGTGCATGTGCTGATCAGGAAAGTCTTGCTGAGTAAGCGCCATAGTGATTTGTCTGCCACGATCCGTCCTAAAATTAAAGCAGATCACAATATCACCTTCTTCAATCAACCCCAAAGGATTTCCATTCTCATCAATTGTAATAATCGGCTTAATGAATTCATCTGTGATGCCATTGAGATAGCTCTTTTGAATTGCTTCATTCATGTTATTGGCGGTTTCTCCTTTACCCGTAACCATAGCGTCATAAGCCAATTTCACACGCTCCCATCGCTTATCTCTGTCCATAGCATAGTAACGGCCTGTCACTGAGGCTATCTTCCCTGTGGTTTGTTTGGCATGTTTTTCAACGTCTTGCAAGAATTCAAGCCCGCTATTTGGATCAGTATCTCGCCCATCTGTGAAGGCATGAATAAAAACATCCTTAAGACCATAATCAGCAGCAATAGTACAAAGTCCTTTTAAGTGATTTAAATGCGAGTGTACACCCCCATCTGATACTAATCCTATAAAATGCACCTTCTTATTTTCAGATTTAGCTTTTGAAAAAGCTGCCTTTAATACCGGATTTTGATCAATCGTTTGCTCTTCAAAAGCCTTATTTATCTTTACCAAGTCCTGATAGACCACCCTACCAGCCCCTATATTCATATGCCCTACCTCAGAGTTTCCCATCTGGCCTTCCGGAAGACCGACAGCAAGGCCGGAAGCTTCTAACTTACTATTTGGATACTTAGAATAAAGGGAATCAATGAAAGGTGTATTCGCTTTAACAATAGCAGAAACTTTATCGTCAAGACCTATTCCCCACCCGTCCAGGATCATCAAAAGCACTTTTTTGTTCATGGCTGCATTATTTATGGAGTGCAAACAAAGGAAAATACTTCTTATAGATCAAAGCTGTAAGGCAAACATGTTTTAAGTTTTATCTAGTAACAATATTTTCTTCCGATCAGTACGTTGAATTTTTCTGAAAAATTTAAAAAGATCTTGATATCTCTCTGCAGGAAAAACTCCTTTTGTAAATGATACCTCTCTTGTATACGTTAATGACCCTGAAGCTATACTATAGGTACATCTGTAACTTCCGAACTCTGATTGAATTTCTACATTATCAGGTAATTGTTCCACTTTGAAGGTCTCAGGCCATCTGAAAACTAGCGAATCAACATATACTCTGGAAGAATTGAGATGTATTTTACTTTTACGTGGTTCCACTATTTTGGGTATACCGCCCATTTTAGTAAATAAATCTGTTGTGAAAAAATAGCGTTTACCACTTTTACTAGCTAAGGATCTGGCATTCACGTCTAATGCTAAATCTATACTTGGTAATATGTCTTTCTTTTCACTAAAGCTAAAAGCATTAATTTCATAGTTAGGTATATCTAAATATCTCTTTAACCAATCTTCTTGATCATTCTTAGATAGTTTAATCGTGTAATCTAAATTTCTGTAGTCATAGGCTTCCCCAAAGAAATGGGTTCTGGAAGCTATAGCTGCATTACCTTCTTTGTCTAACGTTATAGTTCCTGTGGCTCTGATTAGATTCTTCTTACTATCATAGGTAGGAGTTTTTACAATTTCGGCTCCATCCTCTTGAATAACTAAAACATCTCTATCCGATGTAAAAGATCCTAAAAATCCAAAGGGAATTGACTGGTTAGTACACTCCAGCCATATAGTATCTCCTTTGTTCGGGACACAAAGTATAATATGATTAAACGTGTCATTGGGAAAATCAGGATATACTTTTTCAGGATATGAACCCGCCTCTACCCATGTGTAATATGATTTAATACCAACTGCGGAAAGAAGTGACTGAGTGTAAAAACTTAAAGCTTTGCAATCCCCATATCCAACTTCGTCAACAACTTTAGCCTCAAAAGGCTGAAAACCGCCTATACCCAGCTGAACACTTACATATCTTGTTCGGGACTGCATAAACTCATAAATAGCTTTAATCTTTTGGGTATCATTATTAAGGTCTTTAACCAAATCTTTCACCGTAGCTTTGGTAGCTTCTGGTAACTCGTTGCGCCCATAATTCAAGCTATTTTGCCAAGCCGCTAGCCCATCCCATGTTGACATATCCCCCTCATAATCTTCATACTTAAATTTTGAGGGTGCGCAATAAATAATAGGTGATAAGTCTAATGATCCTCGACTAAATACCTCTGATTCGTAGGCTTTAACATTTTTAAAAACCCATGAATTGATTAATTTCCCATCCTCATCCGTTCCAGTTTCCGATTTTTGGTCCGTATTTAAAACTTTAAAACGTGGTTCTAATCCAGTAGGAGACTTTACTATATATTCCGATTTCTGAACAGATATATTCGAACTCGGGAGTACATACCAATTGGGTATTTGATATAAATATTTGAACAACACCTCATATTCATACTCAACAGTATACGGATAAGTATCGTGAGATAAATCAGTACCTTTGAGACGGCTATCATCATAGAGAGATCCACTAGAGATACTACTTTCATCTATGATATCGTCCTTCTTCATTTTTCGTATAAGTTGACCCGCAGCATCATATGACCTCGCCTCAAAATGAGTCACCTTTCTCAATTTATCATAACCGATAACCACCCATCCATATCGCTTGGCTTTTTCATTGAGAAGTGTGACGGCTACATGTACTTTAAGTCTAGCACGATCCATACCCTCTATCACAAATTCACTTCTGTTTAATCTAAAAACAGCATTGGCATCTTCCTTAAGCTCTTCGGGGATGTTGGCAGCCGGATATTTGGGATCCTTCTCCTTACCGGATACGTTGGTCAGCAGAAAAAAGGCCGTCAAAAAAACTAATACCCTCATCCAATTTCTCTTTTTAGTACGATTTGTTCAGCATGTTTCTCGACGATTTGAGCATAGAATTCACGTAACGATAGATAGTATTCAACCGGAAATTCTGTTTTATTGATTACCAGTCTTGACGATACTAAAATAACTCCATTCATGTATTGAACATTAAAAATGAAGGAACCTCCGTTATCTGGTAGACCAATGGCTAATTTCGATGGTAATTCCTCAGGTTTAAAGCCCGAAGGTACCATTATACGAAAGCTTTCTAACTCTTCTATAGGAGCTCCGTAATTTACTGGATAGTGTCTTTCGCTTGATTTAAATGGATTTTCGCTAATTCTACCGATAACCAACGGCGAAAATATAATCAAGTCCCCTGTAGACTCGACAAAGCCGTCAGACTCAAATTCCAATACTTCTTTCACTGCTTTATCACTGTGGGTTAGTCCTTCAACCTTATGATTGTCTATGTACCAAGAAGTTTTGTTCTCCGCATACTGCTTTTTGTAATCAACTATATCCTTAGCATGTTGAGAACGAAACTCTATCCCATTATACCCGCTTCTAGATACATTGAGCTTTCCACTTAGATAACCTTCATCATCAATAACAAAATTACCAGTAGACATTTTTTTTGACTTCTTGGTTGGGTTTAAATCAACCCATTTAAAATTGCCATCTGTAACAAGCATGCCTTTACCGTTAAGACAATTCTTATTTAGCGTATTAAAAGGTAAAGACTTATTGCTGGCGTCAAGCAAATACTCTTCTTCGCCATTTTTCACATGGCAAACTGTTTTATTAAAACTACTTTTCATGGCATAGGATGGATGTAGCTTGCCATGTGATTTAGTACTCAGCCTCACCGCGTGAGCATCAAAACCTGCTTCATTTAAAGTAGCAATCATGAGCATATTAATATCTTGAGGGAAGCCTTTCTTTAAATCATTTATCTTTTTA
>JBCCSU010000136.1:0-12447 GCA_039199635.1 Bacteroidota bacterium
ATTTAAAATGACCTTTCGGACATTTATCAAAGCCAATTTTTGAACAAGGCCGACAATCGAGTTTGTTATTCTCGAAAATGGTAAACTTGGTGCGGTAAGGATACATTCCGAAGGCAGGTATCGTATTACCCCAAATAGAAAATATTTGTTTTTTAAACGCAGCCGCTATGTGCATCAAGCCGGTATCATGGCTAAACACATAGCTAGCCTTTTTAATGATAGATGCGGATTGATTTAAATTAAGCTTTCCACAGGCATTGTAAACAATTGTTTTTTTCCCTAATTCGAGCAAACCTTCTTCACGTGGTTCGGATTTTTCAGTTTTTCTAAAAAAATCATCGATTTTCTTACCCATCGCTACATCTTCCGCCCCGCCCAAGAGAATAATAGGTTTGTTGATCTTATCACATAATTCTATCAACCTTTTGAACGGTAATTTTTTTGTTTCGTGTTGGGCTCCAATAGCTAAAGCCACAAATTCTTTCTGATGTGATTCGGGAAGGTCAGCAGTGCCTATTTCATCGCCCTCAGGTATGAAATAATCCAATCCGAGTGCATCCATTTTAATTCCCAGAGGGGCAAGTGTTTCCATATACCTGTCCACAATATGAACGTTGGGAAGCTTATTGATTTTCAGGTTAACCATCAACCATTTTTTCCAGTTCAGCTTGTTGAACGAATAGCTTTTTTTTCCTAATCGCAGTTTTATGATGCGTGTTCTGAGGTTATCATGGAGATCGATGATCAGGTCAAATTTTTCTCGCTTCAGGTCGGATATAAGCGTACTCAGAGAATCCTTCAGAAGATGTACTTTATCTATATACGGATTAGCTTCCAGTATAGTATGGTATTGCTTTTTGGTGCAATAATGTACCTCCGCGTCAGTAAGCTGTGTTTTAAGATTACGTATAACGGGTGTAGTGAGTACAATGTCACCTATGGAGGAGAAGCGAATTACGAGGACTTTCTGAATAGCCATTTAGTTATAGATAACCCCGTGTTTTGCGGGATTGTTTTCAACCTTTTACTCCAATAAATTAACAAATTCATTATTTGCGTAAATTTATCAAAATGTACGTATTAACTATTTGAAAGTGCCAAAATGAACTACCGGTGAATGAAGTCTGAACCTGCTACCTACTTTTGGGATAACCTGGTAAAAGAACAAAAAACTAAACGTCTACTTCAGATGGTGTTGGTGAATAACTCATGTTTATCCGTGCGGCCGGTGAAAAAGAAGGAATTTGATATCATTGTAGAATTAGCAAAAAAATGAAAACCTTCTGGACCATAGGATTATGCTTCTTTTTTTTATCGGCCTGGACCCAGCCGCTTCAGCCGAAAAGGTTTGAATTAGAGAAAGAGAATACAGATGATTACTTTACGGTGCTCCCAGCAGGTAAGCATGGCGCTATGGTTATCCGGGATACGGAAGACTTTAAAAGAGGTGAAGGTGATGTTTGGCAGATCTTGTCATTGGACACCGATTTAGATACTCGCTGGGAAAAAGAGATGTCCATTGATGTTAAATACGTTATACGAGGGTATGACCTTATCGATGAGCACTTGTATCTCTTATTCAGAGAGGGGGAATATGCTAAATCAGACTATCATTTGATCCGGATAGGCATACTGGACGGAGCTATTGAGCGGTTTGACATCGAAAATGAGGTAGAGTTGGAACTCAGTCACCTGACGGTGTTGGGAAATAAGGTCATCTTAGGAGGTTATGTCAGGTTTAGTCCCACATTATTGTCTTACACGCTAGGCGAAGATCATTGGGTAGTAGTACCCGGATTTTTTAAGGATAAAAGCGATATTGTAGATTTAAGAAGCAATGAAAACCGCACTTTCAATGCCGTAACTCTTGAAAAAGATTACACGGGTTACTTTTTGAGGCTTCGAACTTATGGTAACTCCTTGGAAATGCTTTTCGAACGTGAGGTGCGTTTCGAGGAACAGTACCGTGTGCTAGGCGCAAAGTCCACTGATTTTGTAAATGGTAACATAGCGATAACTGGCTCCTACGGAGCGCCAAATTCTACCTATGCTCAAGGGATTTTCTTCGTAACGGTAAGACCGGAAGGTCAAAAGAACGATTTCGTTTACCATTCTTTTTCTGACCTGGATAATTTTTTCAATTATATGAATCCTTCCAGGGCCAAGAGGTTAAAGGAAAAAGCCAAAAGGAAAGAGAAGGAAGGAAAAACCTATAAGCACGGAACGCGGCTAAGACTCAACGGTATTGGTTGGGATGGAGCGAGTTATCTTGTTACGGCCGAGGTTTACAGGCCCAAACTGGATCACATGTCCCGGCCTATAGCTATGGATCACTATGGAAGTCCCTACTTCGGCAATCGGCTGGGAAACAGAGCTAATTCCCGCTATGTAACGCAGGCCAGTAGGCTATCAGGCGTGGATGATGCTAATGGTTTTGAGTATTATGAATCGATAGCTCTAAAACTAGATAGTAGAGGTCGGCTGCTGTGGGACAATAGTTTTCCCATAGACGATACAGAAACACAATCTCTAGAGCGTATAGTAGATATTAATGGAGATGAAACGGAATATAATATGGTTTATTTAGCGGAAGACAAGATCAGGTATCAAACGATACTCAGAGATAGTGTGTTATCTGAGGGAGAGACAGACATCAAATTGCTACATGAATCAGATGAAATTAAACATACCTATATAGGCATGGGCAGAGCCATGAGTTGGTATGATGATACCTTCCTGGTGTGGGGTTACCATAGAATATATAGTAAATATGAAAATGGCCTAGATCCGAGAAGAAGTGTGTTATTTATAAATAAGTTAATTTTTGAATAGACTTTTAAACTCGCTGATATTATCGTTCGTCTTTACTTCTGTACATGCGCAAATAGTACAGAATGAGAGGTTTGAAATTCCCATTGAAAATGGAGAGAGTTACGATGTAATATCCGCAGGTGAAGATGGTCTTTTTGTATATCAAAAAGTTCTGGGCCAAAGCAATAATCTTAACACAGTCTGGAAGATTGCGCGCGTGGATACTTCTTTTGATGTACAATGGGTAAAACTCTACTCTTTAAGTGCTGAATATGAACTAGTAGATCACTACTACCATGAAGGCCAAGGGCACTTACTATTTAATAACTTCTCGACTAAAAATAAAAACCTGGAGCTTATCAGCTGGGATCTGACTGGTGATATTGAGCGTTTACCGATAAGAAACTACATTCCTTTTAATTACTTTGATTTTGTGGTCATGGAAGATGCTGCGGTAATAGCAGGTTATTTTAATTACAGACCAATAGTTATTCTATATAATTTTAAAGATAGAATCCCCAGGGTATTACCAGGAATTTTCAATGAAAAGTCCACGATTACCGATATCAAAGTGAATGATAATCAAACCTTTGACGTAACGCTGGCAGGCAGAACACTTGATAAAAAATACACCCTTTTCGTCAACACATTTGACTTTGAAGGTAACGCAGTTAAAAATGTTACCCTGGACACTGATAGAACTAAAAGTTTACTTTTTGGCAGGACTCAACAGATGGAAAGTAATGCTCAGTTAGTGGCTGGTGTTTACGGTAGGTATAATTCAGAGTATTCTCGAGGGTTATTTGTAACTAGTCTGAATCGGTTTGGTGAGCAGAAAAGCAAATTTTATAATTATGCCGAGCTTAAAAATTTTTTCAACTATATGCGTGCTGGTCGTGAAAAACGAGTGAGAAACAGAATTGAAAGACGTAAAATTAAAGGAAAGAAAATCAGGTTCAACTATCGGTTTTTAGTGCATGACCTCATCGAATACGATGATCAATATGTTCTACTTGGAGAAGCGTTTTATCCGAAATACAGGAACACGGGTACCAGTGCTGGCGGAGGTAATTTTTTTAATCCGGTACCGAATATAAATCGGGGGTTATACAGTTCAAACCTGATCTTCGATGGGTATCGCTATACTCATGCGGTGGTACTAGGTTTTGATAAGTCGGGCAACTTACTTTGGGACAATAGCTTTGAGATCAATGATGTAATTTCTTTTGAGTTGGAGCAGTTTGTTCATGCTAGTAAGAGTGGAGACAATATTGCATTGTTATACGTATACGATAATAAAATCCGATCTAAGATCATTATGGAAAATGATGTAGTAGAGGGTAAGGAGCTGCTAGATGTAGTCCTTAAATATGAAGGCGATCAAAGCCGAGAAGGGAGCACCAATTTAATGGGGTTAAACAAGTGGCATAATAACACTTTTTTCATTTATGGAACGCAGAGTGTCACTAATTTCAGTAAAGAAGGAGTGCTTCCACAACGTGACGTATTTTTTATTAATAAGGTAGTGTACGAATGAATGATCACCTGAACGTTCAAAGGTGGCTTATTTCTGATATGCGAGTTACTTATTTATATATTCTTTTTATCAGTTTCCTCATCATCAGGCCTGTTTGTGCACAGCAGACATCGGTCATATTTAAAGTGGATATGAGCTATCAAATAGCTCTGCTTAATTTTTCACCCCAGACTGAGTTTGTGGATGTTGCCGGTACTTTCAATGAATGGGGAGAGATTCCATTCATACTAACTGACCCTGATTCAGATGGTATTTATGAGGGTACAGCCAATTTGACTTCGGGTTCAGCGATTCAGTTCAAAGCCAGAATCAATGGTGAATGGGCCGGAAGAGAAGAATTTCCGGGTGGAGGCCCTAATCGGATGTATACGGTAGAACCGAATGGGTTAGTAGAGTTTTGGTATAATGATGATGTGCCTTCAGACATTTTATCTGTTCAGATAAGCTCATCTTCCACATCTGCACTAGTGGGTGATCCTATCCAGTTTAGAGATATTTCATCAGGTCAGCCTACAAGTTGGTTCTGGAGTTTTGAAAACGGTTCTCCGTCTACTTCTACTCAACAAAATCCCATAGTCACATTTGATACATCCGGAGCTTTTGATGTTCAACTCACCATCAAAAATGATGAAGGTGAAGAAGTCACCAGAATATTTCAGAACCACGTTACGGTTAATACTGATACCACTTATTGGTGGAATGATGCTGTTTTTTATCAGGTTTTTGTGCGGAGCTTTTATGATTCCGATAATGATGGAAATGGTGACTTTAAAGGTTTGATTGAGAAGTTGGATTATCTGAATGATGGCAATCCTGCCACTCATGATGACCTGGGAATTACCGGAATTTGGCTTATGCCGATCATGCAATCCCCAAGTTACCACGGCTATGATGTTACTGACTATAGAACAGTAGAGGAGGATTATGGTACTAATGAAGATTTTAAAGCTTTTATATCTGCCGCACATGAGCGGGGTATTCGTGTCATTATTGATTACGTAATGAATCACACCGCCTATGATCATCCCTGGTTCGAAGACAGTAGGAATTCCACTAATGACAAACGCGACTGGTACGTGTGGGAAGAAAACGATCTCAATTGGAAAGGTTCCTGGGGTCAGGATGTCTGGCATCCCTTCAATGGAGACTATTATTTTGGGGTCTTCTGGGGTGGGATGCCAGACTTAAACTATTACAATAATTCTGTTAAGAACGAAATGTTTGATGTGGCCAAATTTTGGCTGGAAGATATGAATGTTGATGGCTTTCGTTTAGATGCGGTTCGAATTTTATATGAAAATGGAGAGTTACAGCAGGAAGATACAGAAGCTACTTTTCAGCTATGGCGTGATTTTAGGGATCATTATAAAAGCCTGAAATCAGCATCATTTACAGTAGGGGAGGCATGGACCTCTACCGATATCATCAGTAACTATGTAGATGGTACGGGTATGGATTATTGTTTTGAGTTTGGTGCGGCATATTCTATTTTAAATGCTGTTAGAAACGGCAACGTAGCTGGTCTAGCGGATCAAATGGGTAAGACCATGAGTTCTTATCCCTATTTACAGTTCGGTACTTTTCTAACCAACCATGACATGAATAGAGTCATGAGTGAGTTAGAAGGTAATGAAGCACAAGCAAAACTTGCTGCTAGCTTATTATTAACACTACCCGGTGTTCCGTTTATCTACTATGGTGAGGAAATTGGAATGACCGGAGTGAAGCCTGATGAAGATATTCGTACCCCATTACACTGGAACAGTAATCTAAATGCCGGTTTTAGCAATGCTAGCCCCTGGAGACCTGTTAATGATGATTACGCTACTAAAAACATTGAACTACAAAAATCAGATTTCAATTCACTCTGGAGTATTTACGATCATTTGATTGCGCTTAGAAACCAACATGACGCCTTGAGAAATGGTAATTATAAACTTATAAATACCAACTACAATCAAGTATTTTCCTTCTTACGGGAATCAAAAGCAGAGCAGATCATAGTAAGTGCAAATGCAAGTAATTCAATCCTGAATGATATTACTCTTTCTATTGATTTAAGCAATCTACCTCCTGGAAGCTATCATCTTCTTGATTTACTTTCTGGAAGGAGTTATCCATTAACCGTTAGTGAAAATGGCACTTTTGAGCAGGTAAATATCGGAAGTATTGATGCTTATTCCACTAAAATCATGAAACTCATGACTTCAGATGCTTTTTCAGCAACCCTGCAATTCCAGGTGGATATGAGGAGGCCAATCCGGGACGGCTGGTTCAACATAAACAGCAGCAGAGTCAAAATTATTTCGAACCTTGGTGAATCAGAACTTTCTGACGCAGATAAAGACAGTATTTATCAAGTTACCTTAAGCGCTTCCATTGGAGAAAGAATAGATTATAAATACGGGATCAATATTTTTAATGATGATTTACAAGAGCCTGTGGAAAGAAGCTATAAGGTCCGCGAAGGCTTAAATGTTATCTATGATAAATACGCTGGCGAGGGAAGGGTAACGAGTACCCAAAATAGTATTTGGGAGGAGCTACGGATTTTCCCCATTCCTGCGCATCAATTTTTAAAGGTGGTCATTCCTCAGCAAATATCCGGGCCGATAACGTATTATATCAGTGATGTTACAGGTAAGGTTCGCCTAAGAGGTCAAAAAGAAGGTGATCAGATGTTGGATATTGATACCAGTGGTATCGGCGTAGGGATTTTTATTCTTCATCTAACGAGTAATTCAGGGGAGGTCAAAAGAAAAATAATAATTCAAGATTAGCGATCTATTTCATCCAGTTGTGAAATCACAATCCTAAACTTTTCTATCTTTGTTATGGTTTGAGCACGAAACGTAAACTAATCCTCGATTCTAACCTGCTGGAGATCACCGTCAGCAGATTGTGCCACCAGCTTCTTGAGGTCCACGAAAATTTCGAAAACACTGTTCTTCTAGGGCTACAGCCTCGTGGGATTTTTCTATCTCAAATGATCCACACCAGGCTCGAAAAAGAGGTCGGTAAAAAGATCGATCTTGGATACCTGGATACTACTTTTTATCGTGACGATTTTAGAAGAAGAGACGAACCGGCCAAGGCTAACTCTACTAAGGTAGATTTCATCATTGAGGCCAAGAATGTAGTACTTATTGACGATGTGCTGTTCACAGGCCGATCTGTAAGGGCGGCTTTAGACGCTATGATGGCTTTTGGCCGGCCAGATAAAGTGGAGCTTTTAGTGCTAATGGATAGAAAATATACGCGGGATCTGCCGATAGCTGCTGACTTTGTGGGACAGGAAGTAAATACTATCGCCTCGCAGCGGGTACTCGTTGAACTTGAGGCGCAGGGTTTCAAGAAAAATAAAATTTGGTTAGTCAATACGGAAAATTAGTATGCCCCAACTGAGTCAGAAACACCTTCTAGGCATAAAAGACATTACCAAAAAAGATATTGACCTTATTTTTGAGACCGCAGCTAATTTCAAAGAAGTAATCAACAGGCCGATAAAAAAGGTGCCTTCCCTTCGTGATATAACTATCGCCAATATTTTTTTTGAAAATTCTACCCGTACCCGGTTGTCTTTTGAGCTAGCGGAGAAGCGATTATCAGCAGATGTTATCAATTTTTCTTCGTCAACAAGCTCCGTAAAAAAGGGAGAAACACTACTAGATACGGTCAACAACATTCTGGCGATGAAAGTAGATATGGTAGTTATGCGGCACAGTAGTCCGGGTGCACCACACTTCTTATCCAATCATATTCAAGCCAATATTGTAAATGCCGGGGATGGTACCCATGAGCATCCCACCCAAGCACTGCTGGATACTTTTTCTATTTACCAAAAGTTTGGATCTATAGAAGGGCTCAAGGTGGTGATAGTCGGAGATATTTTGCATTCTAGAGTGGCTATCAGTAATATACTTGCCTTGAAAAAACTCGGGGCAGAAGTTATGGTGTGTGGGCCAATTACACTACTGCCGAAGCACATTACCTCCCTCGGGGTAAGCGTAGAACTCGATATTCATAAAGCTTTGCAGTGGTGTGATGTAGCTAATGTTTTAAGAATACAATTAGAGCGGCAACAGATCAAGTACTTTCCTTCGCTGCGAGAATATTCTCTTTATTACGGGGTAAATAAGAGATTGCTTGATGGCTTAAATAAAGAAATAACCATAATGCATCCCGGGCCTATCAACAGAGGTGTAGAATTGAGTAGTGATGCCGCTGACTCTCATCATTCTATTATTCTTGATCAGGTGGAAAATGGAGTTGCTGTAAGAATGGCTGTACTCTATTTGTTAGCCGGTGCTAATTAAAGATCGCTATTTAGCATGAACATCTGAAACAAGTCTCGTCTCTTGTATAGTTCTTCATAAGAATTGAATTCCGTGGGGAGAGGTATCAGGCGTGTTCCGTTATGGTTAAAGAATTGATCAGGAAGAGGTGTATCCAGTGAGAGATCATCATCTATTTTTACATCTACTTCTACACCGTGGTCCTCCCAGAAACTTTGTTCATACATCACCAAGGGATTGAGCATTTCGTTGTAAAGAATCACTCGCTGATCATAGTTAAATTTCATTACATCATTCTTTCTATACTCTCCGCCACGAATGGTTAATTCCTCAGTCAGGTAATGGGTAGTATCCTTAAGGGTAAAAGAAACATGATTTACAAAGTATTCATCTTCTAACATTATGAAGTTGATTTCGAAATCTCCGGAAGTATATTGGCACTTACTCCTAACTCTTTCGTTAATCTTTGCGTCAATAACGTGCATTGATAGCAGTTTTTGGCTGCTATCTTCAATCCAAAGTTCTCCTTGATAGCCTTGATCTTTGGCAGAAAATTTTACAATTAAAATTTCGCTATCGTTACTCGAAAAACCGCTGTCTATTTTATAGGTAAAATCATCATATCTATTCAGCGGGCCATTGAATAAATATTCGCTTTTCGCTTTTAAGAGTTTATCTATAGCTAAAGTTCTGCTGGTATCACAGTCTAAAATAGACGAGTATTCACTTCTTCTAATATTCTTCCATTGAGCAAGGTCATAGGAGAAAAGTTGATTTTTACGATTATAGGAGGGTTGGTAGCCTGCAACATGGAGTATACCATAGGCCTCGGTATAGCCTATGTAGCGATTGTGGTGCTTGAGTGTTTCCTTGTAAAAAGAAAAAAGATAGTAAGGTTCTTTACCTAAATAGTCTTTTAAAAATCGGTTAGTATTTTTAATGAGTGTACGTTTATCTTCTCTTCTGGCGGATACTACCACTTCTTTTAATATTTTAAAATCAGGCATTAGACCTACTGTAGTAGTTTCAGCAGCACTTTCTACACTGATGGTTTTGCTGAGATAGCCAAGACTCGAAATCACTAAACTATCTTGTGGCGCGTAACTTTCTAAAGCTAGAGTAAAGTTTCCGGATGAATTAGCGCTATAACCGACATTAGTGGCTGTGAAAAATAGTGTTGCAAAAGGAATGCCGCTGCCGTCTTCCTGGTCTACTACCTGAAAAGAAAGTTCTTGCCCATAGCTTAATACACTCTGGAAAAAGAAAAGACACAATAAATAGATAAACCTTCTCATAGGCATCTCGAATTTAACTAATACCGAAGAAATGCTAGAACTGAAAAGTAAATACTTGTCGCCATATTCAAAAAATGATGGTTGGTATTCATAATTTTGTAACGGCAAGAAAATAAAAGAAAATGCATTATAATTCGGTCATTGAAGCCATTGGAAATACACCTCTGGTTAGGTTAAACAATATTACTTCTGGTATAAACGGTACGGTTTTGGCCAAAGTAGAATACTTTAATCCTGGTAATTCTATGAAGGATAGAATGGCCTTAAAGATGATTGAAGATGCAGAAGAGGCTGGAATTCTTAAGCCCGGAGGCACAATTATAGAAGGCACTTCCGGTAATACAGGTATGGGCTTAGCCTTAGTAGCTATCGCCAAAGGTTACAAGTGTATTTTTACTTTAGCCGATAAGCAATCACAAGAGAAAATAGATATTTTGAGAGCGGTGGGAGCGGAAGTGATCGTTTGTCCAACTAACGTATCACCGGATGATCCAAGAAGCTATTACTCAGTAGCGAAAAAGATGAATGCTGACATAGAAAACTCCTTTTATCCAAACCAGTATGATAATCTGTCCAATGCAGCTGCTCATTACGAAACTACTGGCCCTGAAATATGGACGCAAACAGAGGGTAAAATCACGCATTATGCTGCAGGTGTAGGTACAGGAGGTTCTATGTGTGGTACAGCAAAATACCTGAAAGAACAAAATTCTGAGATAACTACCGTGGGTATAGATACTTACGGATCAGTTTTTAAAAAGTATAAAGAAACCGGGGAGTTTGATGAAAATGAGGTTTATCCGTACTTAACGGAAGGTATTGGAGAGGATATTTTACCCAAAAACGTAGACTTTTCACTGATCGATCATTTTGTCAAAGTCACAGATAAAGATGGCGCTATCATGACCAGGCGTCTCGCACGCGAAGAAGGACTTTTTTGCGGATGGTCTTGTGGTTCAGCTGTACATGGTGCTTTAGAGTATGCCCGTGAAAACCTTCAAGAAGATGATGTGATGGTAGTTATTTTGCCCGATCACGGTACGCGCTATCTGGGAAAAGTTTATAATGATAACTGGATGAAGGATCATGGCTTTATAGAAACCAGAGAATATGCCACGGCGAAAGATATTATAACACATAAGAACGGTTCAGGAAAGCTATTCACCGTAAACAAAAGTAAAAAAGTAGATACGGTAGTAAAAATGTTAAATACCGAAGGAATAGATCAGATACCCATTGTGGATGATGAAAATTTTGTAGGTAGTGTGAGTACTGCTAAGCTGCTTGAAAAATTAATAGAAGCACCGGAGATCAAAGATAAGGAGGTAGGTGAGGTCATGGATGGTCCTATCCCCTTTGTAGGTCTGGATAACACTTTGGATGTTTTATCGTCAATGATGAACAAAGATAATAAGGCAATATTAGTTCGTGATGAGGCCCATAAAGTACACATTATCACTCAACACGATATTTTATTAGCAATGACAAACTAATTCACCCTTTCTGTGTTATTCTTTTAGGTTGATAACATGTTAATGTAAGTAAGTTTTGGGAAAGCCCCGGTAGAAGTACCGGGGTTTTTGTTTTATATCTCCTAAATCCGATGCTACTATGGATTCGCTACCTTACGAAACGTTTACTTCAGATTAAATGAATACAACCCTACTCCCCGGTAGAATTTCTGCAAGTTCGGGAGACGGGCCTAAATTCCTTTCCATAAAGTCATTTAACTCATCTTTGGTTTCGGGTGAAAGTAAATGCTGAACTTGATCTAAAACATTACCACTCACCATATAGGGCATTTGAGAAAGATTCAGTGCTTTACCACTGCAGTGCACAAAAATTTGGTATTCAGGCATTTTCTGTATTGATGAATTGCTGATCAGACAATTACTGATCCAGGCGATAGGATTTTTAGGGTTCGAACGCATCACCTCCATTCTTCTCTGGAAATCAATATTTTGAAAAAAGAATTTTTCTATGTCTTTCATAGATTGTTTAGAAATAGATTTTCTTACAGTATCAGCACAATCGGCACATATGGCGTATTCGAAAATGACTTCCTTTGCACTGAAACCATCATACTGTTTAATAGCTTTTTCTATAAAGTACTCCGTACCTTCTTCTAAAAGCCATTTTTCACAATCTATGCACTTATCGAAAAGTTGGCCTGTAGCATAAGAATAAAACTCTTCGGGAATATCAACGGTCCGTTTTGAATTACACATGATTCAAAACTACTTAATGCCATGAAAAATAGAACGGCAACCTTCTATTCTTTCTATCGTCTTTAGCGCATACATTAATTTAACATAACATGGATTATTCTTTATTTTCAGCAAGGGTTTCTTCTTTAGTCGCTTTAGTCATACTCTTTTCTCTTTCAGGGTGTTATATAGATCTGGACGAGGAGGATGACAACTGTGTGAGTGGCCGGGGTTCTTTCGAAACAGATACCTATGATTTTTCAGAATTCAGCAGAATATCCAATGCTCTAAATGCTGACATC
>JBCCSU010000137.1:0-12261 GCA_039199635.1 Bacteroidota bacterium
ATATATCACTTTGAATGAAGTTTTTTAATCGCTTTAGCGGGTACGCCGGCGACCACAGTAAACTCAGGAACATCTTTAGTTACCACAGCGCCTGTGGCCACCACGGCTCCCTTGCCAATACGTACTCCTTTAAGAACTGTACTCCTCGATGCGAGCCATACATCATCTTCAATTACAATCTCTTTGGAAACGCCATCCGAAAAATGATTATTGATATCATGAAAATCACTATCTAAAATTAATGTATACGGTGCTATTCTGACGTTTTTACCAATTTTTATGGATAATTGTGCGCTAATATGTGCGCCATTTATTCTTGAGTTTTTTCCGATAATGAGTTTACCGTCCGGTCCTGAAAATAGCTTAGCTTTTTCTATGGAAGACCACACTCTAACCTCATCTTCCAGAATCATAACACCAGAATTCCTAACTAACGGGCGGCCTTTTACCGAAACCCATTTCCCTATTTTCGTACATTTACGGAGATAGTACTTACTACTCAGTATTCTGAAAGATCCAGAAACAATTTTGTAAACCAATGTAACTGGGGAAGCACCACTATTTTTGTTCTTGAATTCTTTAAGCTTACTCGAAAAACTCATTTTATATTTTCGATCAGTTTAAGACGGCCAAGATGCCATAAAACACCTTTTATATAGGCTTTACATAAGTCAATTTTACCTTTGAGTAAGTAGATGAGTGTGTTTTTGGGCACTGAAATTAATGTTAAAAAAAGAATTCCTAACGTATACTCCAATCCTTGGCTGTTTCTGCGCAGGTAAAGTATCCTATTCCTGGCCATATAATAAGTTTTCAAAACGCTTTCTTTACCAGTGGTCATTGATTCCTTATGTATAATATGTGAAGTGCCTAAATAATATATTTTATAACCTTTGGCCTTGATTTGTTCACACCAATCGTGCTCTTCATAATAAAGGAAATAGACTTCTGGCATGGGTCCAACGTCATTAATAACTTTTCTAGGAACTATAAATGAAGAGCCATGACCTAATTCAGTTTCACAAGAATAATCGAATTGTCCTTGGTCAATTTGCATTTTACCCACACGCTGACCGCGTCCGGTATAGTTACTAATTGAGCCAGAGCCTGCGTATTGAATTGTCTTTCGGTCACTGTATAATACTTTCGGTGAAAGGGCCCCTGCCTTAGGGTGCTCTTTAAGAAAGGATACTATTGGTTCTACAAAATCAACTGGGAGTAACGTATCATTATTGAGAAAAAAGATATATTCACCTTTACTTCCTTTAAGCCCTAAATTATTGCCTCCGGCAAAACCCAAATTTTCTTCACTCCTAATTAATTTTATCTGATCATACTTCAAGTTCGGTTTGAAAGGTTTATTCGACCCATTATCCACAATAATTACTTCTAAATTTGGATAGCTGAGCTGTTCACATGATTCTATGAATTCTATGGTCTCTTGCTCTACATTAAAGTGAATAGAAATAATTGAAACTAGTGGATGTTCCATCAGTTTGTGCCGTGAGGTGTGTGGATAAACTTTTTGTTGGCACCTTTTAACTTGAAAAGCAGTAAAAACATTTTGAAAAAAACTTTAGGCAAAGATAAAACGGCAAAAATTAGCTTTTTACTTAAGTATTCGCGGGGAATAGCCGCTAAGGTTCCAAAGTAATGGATGACAGTAAAAACTATCCAGTATATAGCAAGAGGCGTAGAAATAAGTAGAGCGAGTAGAGAAAGTATTCCCTGCAGGCCTAAATTTAAAAGCCGTGGTAGCTGTATATTTCTTAAAATACTGCTATTAAAAAAAGTAATTTTCCCTTTTAGTAAAGATTTAATACCGGGCGTAAAGTACTTCTTCAGATAAAAAAATTGACTAGAGATCCATCTTTTTCGCTGATTTTCAAAAGCTTCTATTTTCTGAATCTTTTCATCGTAAACTACGAGATCAGGTACATACCTTACTTTAATTCCTTGTGTTATGAACCTCAATTCCAATTCACGATCGAACCCGCCTACAGATTCCATTTTCCCTAGCAACTCCTTGAACTTTTCATAGTGGAATGACATTCCTGATCCTTTCAGTGCTGATGAAAGACCAAGAGCGGTACTTCCCTTGCATACTATGTTATTATTGATCTCCTCACTGAGACCATCAAGATAGGCCATAGAGTTTTCTTTATTTTTCGCCGCCCTACGTCCTTGAATGGCTGAAGCACCCTCCGAGTGGAAATGATTTGCTTTTACTAAAAAATCCCGCTGCATAACGTTATCCGCATCCAAGACAACGGCAAAGTCATACGTGAGAGGAAGCGCGTGCATAGCGCTATTTAATGCTTTTACTTTCGTGCTTTGCTCAAAGCTGACCTCATGAATGTTTACGCCAATTTCATTAAGTCTACTCAATGTTTCTTTTTTGAGAGAATCAGCAATAACTAATACATCGTAATATTGGCTTGGGTAAGACTGGTTGAGAGCTTCTTCGGCAACACTTAGAATTACACTGTCTTCTTTATAAGCAGGAATAAGAACAATAAACTTCTTAAAATCTATAGTCTTTTCACTTTCAGCAACTTTTACTCTTCTTAAGAGACCCGAAAGGCTAAAAACGAAATTGTATATTGAAACGGCACCAAAGTACGTGACCAACGTAGCTTCTATTACCAGCAAGAAAATTTCCACTAAAACAAAGTTATTAGACTTGTTCCTTTTGGAGGAGCGCAGTGGGAGTTTTAAGCATTATACGTAAATCATAGAAAAATGAATTGTTTTCCGCATACTCCATATCTAAATTTACACGTTCTTCTTCTGACATTTCCGCTTTGCCTCTTTTGGATACCTGCCAAAGTCCAGTAATACCAGCGGGAGCTAAGAAACGTAATGCCCATTGATCCTGTGTGAGTTTTTCTGCCTCATAGAGTGGTAAAGGACGATTGCCGACAAGAGACATATCACCTTTCAAAACATTGAAAAGTTGTGGTATTTCATCTAAACTCGTTTTTCTTAAAAAGTTACCCAAGCGTGTGATTCGAGGATCATTTTTCACTTTAAAAAAAACTGATTTAGCATCATCAGATTCTCCATATTGGTTCATATGAAGCATATCGTTGACCATCTGATCTGCATCTTTTCTCATGGTCCTGAATTTATAAAAATCGAAAATCTGATAACCTTTTCCTGCTCTCTTTGAGGTATAAAAAACAGGTCCGCGTGAGTCTATTTTAATGGCGATACCTATGAGTATTAAAATCGGAGAGGCTACCAGCAGCAGCGAGAAAGAAACAGCAACATCAAAAGCGCGTTTAAGCCTCCAAAATTTTGGTTTTAAATCTTTTCCTACCACCTCACTATCTTCTGTTTCGGTATTGGTCAACTCTGTAAGTTTCAATAAGAAATTAATTCTCATAAAGAGATCTGAACAACTAAGGTCAGAAGAAAAATAATCGTCAGCTCCTGCCGAGATAGACTCTTGCATTTCAGTGTGACTGTACTGAGAGGTAAGGAAAATTATTTTTGTTTGCGAATATTTGTCAATCTCCTTTAATTGACCAATTTCAGATATAGTTGATTTTTCATTGATGATCGTATCACATACTATGACTCGGGGAAGCTGTCTGCCCTTGTTCCTCACAGACAATAACCACGTCAAGGCTTCTTGAAATGTTTCTAATCTCAAATGAGAGACATTTTCAAAATTGTCATCCGCTACACATCTGCTATTTCCTATAAACAGAACATCATAGTTTTTTACGGAATGACCAAACGTAGTGAATCTTTCTTCTTTGGGAAGCACAGTATTAAAATGTAATGTACTATCTGCTGTATTTTGAAACATATCCATGAAATTAGCCTACTAAGAATTCACGTCTATCAACACGATTAACAACTTCATCAATTATTTTAACCACTACCTGTGGGTCAAATGGCTTTTGGATATATGCGGCGGCCCCATCGTTGGAGCATTCTGATTTAATGGTTTCATTGTCCCAAGAAGAAACTACTACAACGGGTATAGCACCAAACCTTCCACTATTTTTGATATTTTTCAAAAAATCTTTACCGTCAATGACCGGTAATTTTAAATCGGTAATGATCACATCAGGATTGCCATGTTGCGTCATATACTCAACGGCCTTAGCTACGTTGTTAAACGCACTTACGTGATAAGAATTTTCAAGTACTTTTTCTATAAGAAGTCTTATAGGATAATCATCATCGATGACTACAACTCTCTTTTTCATGCCTTTTTATGGTAAAAACGAGAGAAGGTCTGGGAGACGGTGGATCTTCATTAAAGCCAAATAACAATGAACCATATCAACCTCTAAACCAACTATCTACTAATAAAACGATTAAACTTACGTAATAAATTTGATTAATTAAAACCTTGCCCTTTCAAAACTAAGTTACCAACTAACCACATTAAATGATCAAATACATTTTAAATAATCATTATCAAAAGATTAAGAGAGGGTTCCTTTTGGTAGGTAAAAACAAAAAAGTTCACCCTCTCTATAAATCTTACATGACTATGTACATTGTAAAATCAAAAGGTAACCCCATGGTCAACATTTTAATTACTCATCTAATGATACGCGCTGTAGTTTTTACCAGGCAAGTCAAATATTCTTATTTGAATACTATTTAGTTTTTTATTAACTTATAACCTATAAAGAAAGAAATATGGTTAAAAGCTACAGAGGTGTTGCCCAGGCTAAATCGCCTAAAGTTGTAATTCAGGATGTTTCAGTGGCAGATTACATGACACGAAGACTAATTACATTTGATCCCGATCAGACTATGGAACAGGTGATCAAAACATTACTTGATAAAAAAATCGCTGGTGGTCCAGTCATTGATACACGCGGTGAATTATGTGGTATTATTTCAGAGGGGGATTGCCTGAAAGAAGTGGTTAAAGGTAAATACACTAATACGCCAAGTTTATCAGGAAAAGTAAGTGATTATATGTCTACGAATGTACAAACAGTCAACCCGGAGATGAATATTTTCGAGGTAGCCCAGATGTTTCTGAACATGAAGCTTAGGCGATTTCCAGTATTAAAAGATGGTAAATTAGTAGGACAAATCAGCCAAAAGGATGTGATGCGAGCTGTTCAGAAGTTAAAAGATTCTACCTGGTAGAAATATGATATCTTCGCATTCGGTCTTGTTCTTGGCGAAATAACTTTCAATAGATAATAAAAAGTCGCTCAACAGCCGAAAGCCGTCAAACGACTCTTCACCAATCATTCTTCCACCGAGGGTGCACCTGTAGTCTCGAGGGCTGATGTAAGTTTATCCATCTCCCCTTTAATAGCATTTAATTCATTTTGTATGGACTCTAATTGCTGGTTTAAAATAGCTATGGTTTGTTCGTGCGTTTTGGTGGGTCCATAGGTGGAGTTGCTGATCCCTCTATTCAATGCAAAGAGACGTTCGCCAACAGTAGGCTTCGTTTTTTCTCCAACCTGGAGTTTGGCCGGGTTGCCATGAACTTTTTGGTCAAGATTCATAAGAGACGCCCTTAAGTTATGAAGTTGTTTGTCTAAATCACCAGGTAATGCGTTAGATCGTGTCAAGGCTTTTTCCATGGCGACAAGCCTTCTCTTGGCCTTTGTCATTTTTACTTCAAGTTCCGATGTTTTACCTACTAATTCATCATAACTTGTCCAGAAAGCTTTTAGCTTATCTGGTGAAGCACCTTCCAGAGCTCCTTTCCGCAACGGTTTTACTTTAAATTCAACCGGACCTGCCAACTGTGTTACCGTTCCATCAATTTTCTTTGACAAGTTAACGCTATATGTTCCGGGAAGAGCTAAACGACCTGAAGGTTCATTTTCAGTATCACCTTGGTTTAAAGCGATGGCTGCTGATGAGGGATATCTCAAGTCCCAGGCAATGCGATGAAAGCCCTTCTCCGTTTTGCCGGCAATACGCTTCACAACAGCTCCAGAAGCATCTTTCACCGTTAACCAGATCTCAGGCTTTACCTGAGCATGTTCTTCCGACACAGTCTCCCATCCTGGAAACGTAATAGACTGCTCTTTCATCTTCTTCTCTTTTTCTTTTCGAAGTTCAGCATTACTTTTTAAGCCGTCCTTCAGATAGTACGTAAATACGGCACCAAAATCCGGATTGGGAGCCACATAATGTGGGTCACCTTGAGACCCCTTTTGATCATCAAAACTTAATATGGGCCTTGGGATATACCACCATGCATCCCGGGTGGAGAATAATGCTGCTTGGCTACTGAGCATTGCATTTGAAACCTCACGCAGTACGGAATAATCATCAAAAATGAAGAACCCTCTTCCAAAGGAAGCGGCTACCAAGTCGTTTTCCCTTCTTTGAATAGCCAGATCTCGGAATGAAATAGTAGGTACACCACCTTTTAATTTGACCCATCGGCCGCCTCCATCAATGGTGAAGTAGATACCGAATTCTGTTGCTGCAAATAGCAATCCTGCCTTTTCATGATCCTGTACTAATCGCCAGATTAAGGTACGGTCAGGGATATTCCCTTTAATGGACTTCCATGTGCGCCCCTTGTCCGTACTTTTTACCAAGTAAGGTGAATAATCACCATATTTATGATTGTCTAAGGCCGCGTAGACAGTGTTAGCATCGAACAAGTCGGCTTTAATGTCGTTTATAAACGCAGTACCTGGAACTCCGGCAATACTACCTACGTTTATCTTCCGCCAGTTGGCGCCTCCATCTTCAGTTACTTGGATAATACCATCATCAGTACCCGCATAGATCAATCCTTCTTGTTTTGGAGATTCAGCTAATGAGGTGATGGTGTTATAGTTCGACATGGCCAAAAAGTCCCATGGATTATCCCAGCTTTGCTGTTTACCCATGATAGGAAGTTCAATACGATTTTGATTTTTGGTTAAGTCTCCCGAGATCGCTTTCCATTCATCGCCACGATTATCAGATCTCCAAACCCGGTAGGAAGCAAAATAGATACGAGTAGGAGAATGAGGACTTACCAGAATAGGCGCGTCCCAATTGAACCGTTCATGTCCATCATCTGCGCCTGGTTGTGGTTGAATATCGATAACTTCACCGGTGGTCAGATCTATTCTGGAAAGATTACCTTCCTGGCGTTCACCGTACATGATATTTGGATTACCAGGTTCTGTAGCCGGTTGATGCCCATCCCAATTTAATACTACTTTCCAATCGGAGTTTTGGATGCCATGTACGTTGTCTGTTCTGGATGGTCCGCCTTGGGTGCTATTATCCTGTGTTCCTCCATAAATGTTGTAGAATGGTTCGGCATCATCTACAGCTACTTTATAGTATTGTGTAACGGGTAGGTTTTCCATATATCGCCAATGGTCACCCAGATCGAAGCTTTCATACACACCACCATCCGTACCTACCAAAAGGTAATCAGGATCATTTTTCTTGAAAGCAATAGCGTGGTTATCACCATGTTTATGATCTCGATTCAGACGCTTAAAGGTTTTGCCTCCATCTACAGAGTACTGCATCCAGGCATCTACCAAATAGAGCCGATCAAACTGATGCGGGGAGGCATACAGCTCTTGATAATAATGCGGTCCTGTAGCGCCTGCTACGGCATCCGATTGCTTTTCCCAGGTAATACCACGGTCTATTGATTTGTAAACCCCTCCGGTTCTACGGTCTAATTCTATGGCAGCATAAATAATATCCGGTTGAATAGGAGAAACCGCAATACCTATTTTACCCATGTTTGATGTAGGTAGACCATTGGTAAGTTTCGTCCAGGTTTCCCCACCGTCCAAACTTCTGTGAATGCCAGAACCAGGTCCTCCACCCATGTAAGCCGCAACGGTGCGGTGCCTGTCCCAGGTAGCGGCATAGATCAGATCCGGGTTTCGTGGGTCAACGGCAATATCTGTAACTCCGGTCCATTCATTATTACCTAAAGTACGTTTCCAGTTTTTGCCCCCATCAATAGACTTGTAAAAACCTCTTTCGCCCCCTTTATTCCAAAGGGGGCCTTGAGATGCTACCCAAATCACGTTTGAGTTTTCAGGATGAATAATGATCTCCGATAGATGCTCAGAAGCTTTTAATCCCATATTTTTCCAGGTCATGCCTCCGTCTTCACTTTTGTAAATGCCATCTCCGTATCCAATATGACGACCTCCCACGTTTTCACCGGTACCGACCCAGACGATATGCGGATTCAGAGGATCGATAGTAATACAGCCAATAGAATAAGACGTTTGCTTGTCAAAAACCGGAGTAAACGTGGTTCCAGCGTTAGTGGTTTTCCACACACCTCCAGAAGCTACCGCTACAAACCAGGTGTTTTCATCTTCAGGATGAATGGCTATATCGCCGATTCTTCCGGACATGAAGGCCGGACCAATGTTTCTAAATTTTAGTCCTGAAAATATGGAGTCTTGAAGTAAAGAAGCGGGTTGCTGAGTAGGTACGTTTCGTGATCTGCGCTGACCAAACGTGGCTAGTGTTGTAATTATTACTAATAAAAGTAGAACGGCTGATTTAGTTGCTTTCATAGATTACTGAATTATGATAATCCAATAATAGGCTGGTCCTCTTTGAAAAGAAAGAAGTGATTTAAAAATATGAAGAGCGGTAGGCGTATCTCTTTAGAAGTCGTACTCTACATAGGACGGTTCGAACTCATTAAACGCAAATTGAGGATCAATTTCAACGTCTTTAAACTCATAATTCTGGTAAAGACCTTCCTTATCATATACTCTTATTCGCATCGGAGTTTTATTCAATTTATCTATACTTAGTATCATCCGAGGAGAATAATCATTCGGAATGGTTAGAGGCTCACCCGCCTTGAGCTTACTTGAGCTATCCAGGCCTTCATTTTTACGTTGTATCATTTCACGGCTGATCTTTCTCTGACTGACCAAGTCCATCAGCATAATGGAGGTCTCAGGGATATATTGAATAAATGCAAAGTTAGGATTGTTAAATTCCAGAATCCAGCAGTCTTGGCCATTAACTATTTCATTACCCGCTACTTGAACCATCCGGTCCAGTTCACTGTCATATTTCTTGAAAAGAGACTCTAAGACATCCAGGAAACAATCAAATCCGGAATCTAATATGGTATGATGCTGGTCTTTGGTCATTCGTGGGCTGATGGGTTCCAGACGAACATTAAACCAGGGAAACCCACTTGGATTAATCAGTGCCGTACGATCCCCTTCTTTATACAGTATTTCTAATCCTTCGTTGGGGAAGAGCTGTTTGGCGTATACCTGGAAGGGCTGTCTTTGTAATTTCACAAATGATTCCTGTCTCACCATCTTGCCGTCTATACGTTCCTCTTTATTCATGACGTAGGTTAACGTTTTAATCTGCCGGGAAGCTGTGAACATTTCTTCGGCCAAGATACGAGCGTCCTGAGCTTTGGTTGAGCTAATTGAACAAAGAATTAAACACTGAATTAGTAGTAAATTATTTGCCATCTATAGAAAGACAATCTTAGTTAGTGAAAGGTAAACGAAACAAATTACTTTTTATCATTTTCATGACCAGCTTCTTTTTTTCGTTCGTCAGCATTCTTGTAACTTAAACTCCTTGAATGATTGAAACATGAATAGATACCTGATCATCCTTTTACTAGTAGTAGCTTGTAAGCCTACACCGGATACACTGTCAGAAACCGATAAATGGAGACAGCAAGCTGAGAGAGTTACCATTATTCGCGATGGCTATGGTGTGCCTCATATTTATGGTGAATCTGATGCTGATGCTGTTTTTGGTTTGCTTTATGCGCAGTGTGAGGATGATTTTAACCGTGTTGAAATGAACTACATCAACGCAATGGGCCGATTGGCAGAAATAGAAGGTGAAAGTGAGATTTTCCGAGATCTCAGAATGAAGCTATTCATAGATCCGGAAGATATGAAAGAACAATATGATGAAAGCCCTGAATGGCTCAGGACATTGATGAATGCTTTTGCCGATGGGATCAATTACTATCTTCATACTCATCCTGAAGTTAAACCTAAGTTAATAGATCGGTTTGAACCATGGATGGCTTTAACGTTTAGTGAAGGAAGTATTGGCGGAGATATCGAACGTATTTCTATACGTGGTCTCAAGGCGTTCTATGAAGATGAACAAGCGGAGGAGATCGCTTATCATTCCCCCTACTTTATTGAAGATGACGAGCCCAGAGGATCCAACGGTTTTGCCATAGCTCCAAAAAATACAAAAAATGGAAATTCACTATTTCTCATAAACCCTCATACTTCATTCTTTTTTCGATCAGAAGTTCATGTTAATAGTGAAGAGGGGCTAAATGCCTATGGTGCCGTAACCTGGGGTCAGTTTTTTGTCTACCAAGGATTTAACAATCGTTTGGGCTGGATGCATACTTCCACTTATGCGGACGCGATAGATGAATATCTGGAAACAATAATAGAAAAAGACAACAAACTTTATTATCAACATGGTGAATTGGAAAAAGAGCTAGAGGTAAAGGAGGTAACAGTACCCTATCGGTCCGATTCCGGGATGACGGAGAGAACCTTCACCACCTACAGAACCCACCATGGCCCAATAGTTAAAAAGCAAGATGATAAATGGGTAAGCTTTAGCATTATGGAAAAACCTGTTGAGGCCTTGACCCAATCTTACTCACGAACAAAAGCAAAAGACTATCAAGCTTTTAAGGCTACCATGGATATACGCACTAACTCTTCCAATAATACGGTCTATGCGGACGCAGATGGTAATATTGCCTACTTCCATGGCAACTATATTCCAAAGCGTGACCCCGCTTTTAATTGGGCTAAGCCAGTGGATGGGAGTAACCCTGCTACAGATTATATGGGGCTTCATACTTTGGAAGAAATGGTGATGCTTTTGAATCCTGAGGGTGGATGGATACAAAATTGCAACTCAACGCCATTTACAGCAGCGGGTGAATACAGTCCTAAAAGAGAAGATTATGCGGCGTACATCGCTCCGGATTATGAGAACTACCGTGGTTTACATGCCGTAGATGTACTTTCCGGTAAGAACGATTTTACGATTGAATCTTTAAAAGCTGCAGCCTACGATCCTAAACTAACAGGTTTTACCAGGTTGTTACCACCTCTATTGGCCACTTCTACGGAGGACAAGCAACTTAAAGAGGCTATAGACTTACTTAGCTCTTGGAATTATCAATTCAGTGAAGAGTCCGAAGAAACTACACTGGCCGTCTATTATGGGCAAGAGCTCTTAACGCTGGCCCGCACGGTTGATAACCGACCTGCAGGCCCCATTACCGATTTTATGGAAAATGGAATCTCAGCCGAGTTAAGGATTAGAGCGCTAAAAAATGCTATGGATATTCTTCAATCTGATTTTAATTCCTGGAAGGTGCCTTGGGGAGAGGTGAATCGTTACCAGCGTCTGACAGGAGATATCCGACAGCCATTTAATGACGATAAAGAGAGTCTTCCAGTGGCTTGTGCTTCCGGACGATGGGGCTCATTGGCATCATTCGGTAGTCGTAAATACCCAGGAACCAAAAAAATGTACGGAACAGGGGGGAATAGTTTTGTTGCCATAGTGGAGTTTGGAGATTCTTTAAAAGCTAAGAGTATTTCTACAGGTGGCCAAAGTGGAGATCCAAGTTCACCTCATTTCGATGATCAGGCGTTGATGTATACAAAAGGGGAGTTTAAAGATGTTCTTTTTTATAGATCAGAAGTTGATAGTAAAGCTAAACGCAGCTATACACCGGGAGAGTCATTGAAAGAGTAGTTATGATAGAAAAGTATATTAAACTAATTGATAATCAAATTGCAAAACTAGATGCAGATGGCTTTGATTTAGATGCCTGGAAAGGCTCTACTAAATATGTACTTACGTTAATCTTTGGGTCAAAAGATGCGAAGATAAGCGAGGTAGAAAATTTGAAGATTGACTATAGTAGCTGGGCCTTAAGAGATTCTAAGTCAGATTATAATCCGATTGAAACCTGTAAAAAGAAGGGTAGGGAGCTGCTGG
Source organism: Bacteroidota bacterium (assembly GCA_039199635.1). Classification (GTDB taxonomy): domain Bacteria; phylum Bacteroidota; class Bacteroidia; order Cytophagales; family Cyclobacteriaceae; genus Fulvivirga. The sequence goes on from JBCCSU010000137.1 coordinate 11,980, forward strand.
AAATAGCTAAAGATGAACTGGAACTTTTTGGGGTTAAAGAACATCATGGAACCGCTAAATTAAAGTCGATACTTGATGATGAATCAGATCAACTATTCGATAAAGGCATTACTAAGGGTAAGAAAAAAGAAATTTTAAAAAAGTTAAGTAAAGATCAGTTGGTAGAAGTAATTTTAAAATTAATTCTGGAGTAACATGAAGAATAACATTCCATTTATTCAGGTGTTACTTCCGGGTAAGAGGAGGAGATATGTTGGTTGATATTGTTCTAGCCGTAGTGGC
>JBCCSU010000138.1:0-12179 GCA_039199635.1 Bacteroidota bacterium
AATTGACCATGAAACTTCTATCAGTTTTTAAAAAAAAGTAAGGTGACCAATATGAGTAAAATAAGTAAAGCGCTGTATAGCTGAGTAGGATGTAATGGTGTATTTAAAGGTTTGGCAAGGCATACCGGATCGCTAAACGTAACGGCTAACGGGCCATGCCATTCTATTCCATGACAGCAGCCGGCCATAAAGCAGCCTATTCTACCAAAAATATGTACAAGACAGGTAGTAACGGCCATTATGTCTAACATGGGCAGTGTAGCCAGCTTATTCTTTTTAAAAAACCAGAGCATAGTGGGAATGCAAAAAAGAAGAGAACCGTAAAATACGAATCCACGTCCTGATAAAAGTGATCTTAGGTTACCCGCATACCTACTCGGGTCTTCGAAATAGAGAAATACTTTTCCGCCTATTATTGCGGCCAATAGTAACAATAGAAATAAGCTGTTCACCTTATCGAATGATAATCCGAAATTCTTCTTGCTTTCGCGAGCCACATAGCTCAGTCCGGTAATAGCGCCAATCACAATAAAAAAACCATAAGAATAAACAGTGAGATGAGTGCCAAAAAGGCCCTGTAAAAATTCAGGTAATGGTATTTTAAATAATTCTGGATGCATAAGCTTACTATTTCATGCACTGACTCTTATACAAAAGTAAACATTGGACGCTAGATGTTAATGTTAAGCTTTTTCATTCCATTAGAATGAATTATCCCACTTCAGATAGCGCTTTCAAAATGGAATGCCCCAGGAGGTTAACATTGGCTACTCTATGGGTTGGGTCTACCGCTGTTTTATGGAAATAATCTTTTTTCTACAGGGTAGCTACTCCTTTAACCAGTCGCTTAAATTCACCGCTAAGTGTGACCAAATCATGCTCAATTTCGCAAACAAATTTACCGCCTCGGTTACTCAACTGGTGGGCGGTCATTCTTTTCTTACCCAGTTTAGAGGACCAATAGGGGGTGAGTATAGTATGGGATGATCCTGTAGCCGGATCTTCCAGTTGCTTTACGTGAGGCACCAGGGTTCGACTTACAAAATCTACCTTATTCCCGGGAGCGGTTATTACAAAGCCAAAATCCTGGCATTTACTCAACGTAGCAAAATCAGGCTGCATGTTTTTCACCGCGCTTTCATTTCGGACGGCAACTATATTTTTGTTGTTGGTTTTATGATGAGCCAATATGTCTACTCCGAGTCCGTTGATCAGCGCTTTTTCGGGTTCACTGTTGTCCTCAGCATATATTGCCTGAAGTGATATGGAACAATAATTTGAGTTTTTAATTTCACCTATGATGTATCCCTTATCGTAGCGTAGTTTTACGTGCTTCATATTTTGCTCGTGGAAAAGGTGCCCAAGAGCAGCAAATGATCCATGACCACACAACTCAATTTCGCCATCAGGGGCAAACCACTTAACATTCCAATAGTCATGGTCACGCCAGATAAAGGAGGTAGCCGGTTGGTTATAATCTGCGGCCATCTTCTGCATATGATTAGCACCGATATCCTTACTTAACTCGACTACGGCAGCCGTATTTCCATTGAATTTTTCTGTTTCGTCCCCCAGAACCTGGTAAATACTAAATGCAGTTTTTTCATCGTTTGATCGCATGTTGAATGAGTGATTTTCTTTTGATATGTTTCAGCTTCTTAAATATCCAGAAAATACGTGAAATACGCGGCCACACTTGAAATTTACGGTCTCACAGAATTGTGCTAATTTCCAAGTTCTGTTCATCCAATACGACCTTATAGTGATTTTTCTATATTCCGATATCTTATTTAACTACGCGTACGACATTACACGCCTCGTTTAATGGTACGTCATAATGCACTTTACGGTAATCTACCAACACCAATTGCTTCTGATTCTTCTGGGCAGCGGTGCTTTTTTTAGTACCTCGACTTATCCTACCTTCGGTTTAGGAAGGAATACCAAATGACACTGTTTGATTAGAGCAATTCATTTACTTACTTTGATAATTATGCGAGTATTACTCTTTTTGGTGTTCTTGAGCATCGGATGCACGAAAGTTAGCGCTCAGAATTATCAATTACACTCTGTTTACATCTATAGCTTTATTAAATATGTAGAATGGCCGGCAACATCGCAAGGTGATTTTATCGTAGGAGTATACGGAGATTCGCCCGTATATGATCACCTTCTAAAAATGGCAGCCGTTAAGAAGGCGGGGGATAGAAATATCAAAATACAAAAGATTTCTGCAATGGAAAGTATAGCTGATCTTGAAATGCTTTTTGTTTCTAACAAGCAATCAGATGAATTTGATACCATTAAAGAGCAACTTGCAGGTAGTAGCACACTTATTATCACTGAATCAAATGGTCTTGGTGAGGAGGGGAGCAACATTAACTTCGTAGAAATGAGTGGGAAGCTAAAATTTGAATTGAATCGTGCTGCTATGGAAAGGCAAAACTTAAAAGTATCTTCTGAATTAACGGCCTTGGCCATCGTAATCTAAACAAGAATAAAGACTGTAATAATGAGCAAAATACGCTTTTCGATAGGGAATAAAATTTTTGGGAGTTTCCTGATATTCATCGTCTTGTTCATCGTGAATGCGAGTATCATCTTTTACACTGGTAACCAGATTGATAAAGTGGTAGATACTTCTAGCGAAGTTATACGCCCTACCAAGGACGCAATAAACGACTTCGTGTTGCTTGTTACAAAATCTAAGATGCTGATTATCAACTGGGTGTATGTAGAAAGAAACAAGGATACAGAAGAAAAGAAGGCACTTTATGATCTACAGAATAACCAATACCCTCAGCTGAAAGATGAGTTGAATAGATTGAAAGTATCTTGGTCGTCAGATACACTTAAAAATGCGATTGATTCTCTTTTTGTAGATTTTGAAGCCTTAATGACGGTGCAGAAGGATATTATGGGGCAACTGGTAAATTTTGAAAACTATGAAGACCCTTTAACTAAGCTCCTGGCAGAAGATGCCATTGAAAGCCAGGTTATCCCTATGACGGCAAGTATAAGTACAAGACTGCAGGCCCTAGCTCAGACCCAGAGAAAGATCACTCAGGAGGCTGACGAACGACTAAATAGATCCACTAATCGGCTGCGAAATATAACACTTATTTTAGGCATCGTGATCGTGGTGGTAGGTTTATTGTTTGCGTTTATCATGGCGCGTTCCATGACCAGGCCTATTAATTACATCAAGGATATTGTAGTTAAATTGGGTAAGGGCGAATTAGTTGACGATCAAAGCCGTAAGTTCAGTAAAGATGAGATCGGTGAAATGGCCGTGGCTATGGATAATTTAATTCAAGGCTTGCGCTCCACTACCATTTTTGCGGAAAATATTGGCAAGGGTAATTATGACTCCTCTTATCAGCCTCTGGGTGCAGATGATGTTTTGGGTAACGCTCTGATCGAAATGAGGGATAACTTAAGCAGTGTGGCCGAAGACGATAAAAAGCGTAACTGGGCTACCGAGGGTCAGGCCAGATTTGGAGATATTCTCAGAAACAATAATGACAATATCGAGCGCTTAAGTGAAGATATAATTCGTAATCTGATCAAATACCTTGAAGCTAACCAAGGTGGGCTTTATATCATAGATGATACCGATTCCGGTGATCCATTCATGACGTTAACCGCTTGTTACGCCTGGGATAAGAAAAAATATGTTGATCAAAAGATCTACAAAGGCGAGGGTCTGGCCGGTCAGGTATGGCAAGAGAAAGAGAAAGTTTACATTACCGAAGTACCTGAAAATTATATAAAGATCACATCAGGGCTGGGAGATGCAAATCCTAAAAGTATTCTGATCGTTCCGCTTATGGTGAATGAGGAGATATACGGAGTCGTAGAGATTGCTTCTTTTAAAGAGTTTGAAGCATTTGAGATAGATTTTGTGGAGAAAATAGCTGAAAGCATAGCTTCCACCATTTCTTCCGCTAAAATCAACGCGAAAACTCAGAAGCTACTGGAAGAGTCGCAAGAAATGACGGAACAAATGCGCTCACAAGAGGAGGAAATGCGTCAAAATATGGAAGAGTTGCAGGCTACCCAGGAGGAAATGCAGCGGAGTCAGTCAGAATCAGAGACAACTATGGAGGCTATCAATGAGGCGGTATCCGTACTGGAACTGAGCGTAGACGGCAATATTTTGAATGCCAATTATAATTTCCTGGATATGATGGGATATTCTAAAGACGAGATAATGGGTGAACATCAGCGCATATTTGTTTCCAGGGATGAGCGAACCTCTGAAGAATATAAACAGCTATGGAAAGATCTGGCCGCAGGGTTGAGCCGAAAAGGAGAGTATAAGAATATGACCAAGAACGGTAAAGAAAAGTATTTACTCACTCACTATTCTGCGGTGAGAGGTAGAGACGGTCAGATATCAAAGATTATGATGTTTGCTTCTGATATCACTCAGTATAGATCTACTGTAGGGGATGATTAGCTCAGCTCTTGAATCGCGCTTTCCAGTTCCGCAGCGTCAAATGCTACCCGGCTAACTCCGATTTCATATAATTTTTCCGCATGATCGGTTTGTATATGGCTGGCCCCACAGAAACCGATCACAGGCATGCCGGCCGTCAGAGCGGCAGTAGCCCCGCTAATGCTATCTTCGATGACCAGGCATTCGCCGGGTACCACATCATGGTATTCCGCCGCTTTCAAATAAATATCAGGATAGGGCTTAGGCCTGGGTACCATTTCTGAGGAAAAATAGCTCGAACCAATACGCTTCTCAATGCCTAAAAATTGTAATGCTTTTTTGACCTGCCACGTAGCGCTATTGGATACAATGGACACAGGTAAATGCTGCGCTAAAAGTAAATCACTCATGCCGGGAATTTCTCTGAGATTAGCGTAGATCTTTTGCTCTATCGATTTAGCTATTTCTTGAATATCTCGTTTTGGGTCCAGGTTAAAAGATTCAAAAATTGTGGTAAACGTTTTCCCTGTAAACTTTTGAATATAATCTTTCGTGTCTATGTCTATGCCGTAAGATTGTAGTAATTCAGTCATTACTTTCGCGGCTACTATTTCGGTATCCACTAGTACACCGTCACAGTCAAATATGAGTTGTTTCACTTTCCAAATATCTCAGATAAAACCTTAAAACTCATTCAAAACAGCGAAGAGAATTTATTTGTTAACTTGCGCGAATAATAAAAAAGGTAAGTATTGAAATTTAAGGAATTTGGTCTTGATCAAAGACTATTAGAAGGCGTAGAGGCGATAGGTTACGAAACGGCTACTCCTATACAGGAGCAGGCTATACCAGCCATAGTGGAGGGGAAAGATTTGATAGGCTCAGCCCAAACAGGTACAGGTAAAACAGCGGCTTTTTTGCTTCCGGTGATCCATAGAATACTAAATTCCACTCATGATGGTAGTATACAAGCACTGGTGATTGTACCTACTCGTGAACTGGCCGTTCAGATAGATCAGCAAATGGAGGGGCTGTCATATTTTACAGGTGTCAGCTCGATAGCTGTGTTTGGTGGGGGAGACGGTTCAGGTTTTGAGCGAGAGAAAAAAGCGCTAACCACTGGGGCTGACCTGATCATAGGCACTCCAGGGCGACTGATTGCCCACCTAAATTTAGGTTATGTGAAAATTGATAAGCTTCAGCACCTTATCCTCGATGAAGCGGACCGCATGCTAGACATGGGTTTTTATGATGATCTGATGAAAATAATCCGCTACCTACCAAAAGAAAGGCAAAATCTACTTTTTTCGGCAACTATGCCGAAAAAAATGAGGGAGATGGCCAACCAAATATTGGTAGATCCGGTAGAGGTTAAAATCGCTGTTTCCAAGCCAGCAGAACGGGTTCTTCAAGCGGCTTTTGTAGTTTACGATACCCAGAAAATTGAGCTGGCCAAATACCTTTTAAAAGCCAAACCTTTAACGAGTATCATTATTTTCTGCAGTACGAAATCAAGCACTAAGCGCTTAACACGCGAACTAAAGCAGTTAAATTTTTCCTGTGAAGATATCCACTCTGATCTGGAACAAGTCAAGCGCGAGGAAGTACTCCGGGATTTTAAGAATAGAACAATTAACATTTTAGTAGCTACCGATATCTTATCGCGGGGGATAGATGTGGAAGATATTGATCTGGTAGTGAACTATGACGTGCCTAATGACGGTGAAGATTATATACACCGGATCGGAAGAACGGCCAGGGCGGCCAGCAAAGGGGTAGCCTTTACCTTTGTGGGCGAGGAAGAACAATATAAATTCCAGGCCATAGAGAAATTACTGGGTGAGCCTGTAGCTAAAGCTAAAATTCCTGATGTGCTGGGGAGCGGCCCGGATTATAATCCAAATGCAAAAAGCAGAGCGTATAAACGCAGGTCCGGTGGGAGACGATAATATTTTACTTCCGATTGTTTTAAAATTAGTATCTGGCGTAAAACGAGTTAACAGCTGTCACGAGTTGACCATATATAGGCCTGGTGAATTCTATAAACAGATTTTGCGGTGCAGGTGGTGGTACTTCGCTCAAGTTACAAATCCTAAGCTGAGCTTCACTCAGTGCCCGTTCATCCCCATTAAAGTTTCCCCATTCAGAAAACCAAACAAATTCACCATTGAACTTCTGGTGTGCCAACAAGCCATTGGAACGACCATCAAAAATACGCATACTCAATAAGCCACTAGAGATTACTTCTTTGTGGTTAGTGGTAAGTTTGGCTTTTACGGTGTTGTAAGCATCTACTTTGGAACCATCTTCGAGAGTCACACTGCCAACGATCACACTGTCTTTGGTTAACGTTTCCGTATTGGTGACCAAATGTGTTTCACCCACTACAAAATCATCAAATTGAATTCTTAAATACTGATCCACATAGGGTAGTTGATCTCTTTGAATTTCTTCAGGCGTATAAAATCGTACAAATTCAGTACTTCTGAAATGTGAATTTAGATGCTCCTCCACTTTATCCTGAAAAAATTGGGCGCTTAGTTGGTAGCTAGTTGGCACGGGTATCTGTTCTACCGCTACCTTGAGTGTAGCCTGAAACATAGCATCGTCTAACTTCTGGTTTACGTCTTTATAGCCCGGAACGAAACGTTGAACATCTCTCAGTAAATAAACCGCTTCTTTAGCATCTTCTCTGGTACCCAGCCTTAACGCTGATACGGCGGCTTCATAACTTTCCTGAGCAGCCAGCTGATTGTATTCAGCTACTTTATCGTAATAATTGGTAGGATTGGGTATTACACTTAACGCACCGGGGGATCTTCTGATTTCTTCATACATACCATTGATCCGCTGGTAAAAGCCCAGTACCTCTCTATATTTGAAGGGTGCGTTACTGGTTTTTAAATTGGTGATATCCGTTTCGGCATTTTTTAAGGCTATCGGATAACTCCGTTTTAATATTTGCTTTGACTTTTTATGGTCAGGATTTGACCGTAACCGATTAACAGCTTGAGCTACAGCCTGATAATAGTTTCCTTTTTCATAGGCTCTCTTACCCGAAGAGCAGGAGGCTAAAAGCGCAGTAATACCAAGAAATAATATAGGATAAAATCGATTCATGAAGGATTAATTTGGTATTGACATCCAATAAACATATTTAATGCCATTTTCAATTCTAAAGCTTAACTCGGGCTTATCAATTCATCTTTATCGTCTACTCTCGATACGCTGAATGCAGCCAATACCAACAAGAATCCAGCAAATACTAATGAATATATGGGTTGATTGCCAAATATGTATTTAACCATTAATCCACCGAATATTCCATTAACAATTTGAGGAACGGTGATAAAGAAATTGAATATCCCCATGTAGACACCCATTTTATGAACGGGTAGTGCACCGGCTAAAATAGCATACGGCATAGATAAGATACTGGCCCAGGCTACACCTACGCCCACCATAGATAATAAAAGAAGATATTGATCCTTTATAACGAACATGGATAAAAGTCCTATACCGCCGCAAATCAGTGAAATAGCATGAGTTTTTTTTCGGCCTACCTTGCTGGCAATAGCTGGCAAGAAAAATGCGAAAATGGCGGAAACAGCGTTATACACTCCAAACATAATCCCTACCCAATTTCCAGCATCCTGGAATCCTTGTGAAGTTGTATCGTCTATAGGAACTCCCCAAACGTGAGTAGCTAATGCTGGGGTAGCAAAAACCCACATGGAAAATAAAGCGAACCAGGAAAAAAATTGAACAACCCCCAGTTGTTTCATGGTCTTGGGCATTTTTATAAAATCTTCTATAATACTTGAAAAACCTTTATTTTCATTTTCAAGCTCAGAAGCATCGCGGCCATCAAATTTAAGCTGTTCTTCCGGAGGGTACTCCTTTGTTCTTACTACTGTCCAAACTACGGAAGCAATAAGTGTTATTGCTCCAATTATAAATGACCATAATAAATTATTGGGTACCACACCCTTTTCCAATGACAGGCTATCAAACTTGAACCATTCTGCGAGAACATAAGGCAAAAATGAGCCTACTACTGCACCAATACCAATGAGGGCCGTTTGTACTGAAAATCCTAGTGTTCTTTGCTCACTAGGCAATTTATCGGCTACCAGAGCTCTAAATGGTTCCATAGCTACATTAAAAGAAGCATCCATGATCATCAGAAAACCTGCGCCAACAAATACGGCAGGCAAAAAAGCTACAAAAAGACTAGCATTCGGCAGTGCAATGAGTCCAACGGCTGCGAGTAGGGCACCAACAAGAAAAAACGGTCTTCTTCGACCAAGTTTTGTCCACGTATTATCACTAGCGTGTCCTATTAACGGTTGTACTATCATACCAGTAATAGGAGCCACTAACCAAAACCATGAAAGCTGATGTACATCTGCTCCAAAAATTTGAAGAATCCTACTTGCATTCGCATTTTGAAGTGCAAAACCAAACTGAATGCCAAGAAAACCAAAACTCATATTCCATATGTCCCAAAACTTAAGTTTGGGTTTGGAAATGGTACTTTTATTGGAGTTTGGAGTGAAAGAAGTACTGGCCATTTGGGTATTAATTAATTTTAAAACTCATCGATTTGCTCTCATAGGCAACCTCAATATAAGGCAAATCTTTTAATTTGAAGTCGCCACCAGGCGAACCAATAGGATCGAAATTAGATATTGGTTCGATGTAGCGATAGTCTTTCGTTTGAATTTGAACGGACGCATCATCTTGCGTTACACTCTTTAGACTAAAACCATGAAAACATATCCTTAGCGTTTTGAATCCTGCTTTGAAGTCTCCTTTTGCCTCTGTCAACTTGAGCACAGAAGAGTCTGGCTCGTAAATGATCAATCGTTTCTGAAATTGCTCTTTTTGATATTCAAAAGTAGTTCCATCATCAAAGTAGAGCTCAAATTCACTTTCCACACGTCCTTTATACACATGAACTTCCAGCATATCACCCAACTCGGATGTATTCAAACCTACCTCTGGTGCCATCGGAATAATAGCAGATTCTTTGACATATACAGGCAATGTTTCAATAGCGCACTCCACTAGTCTTTCATTGTCACCCTCGGTAACTTCATCTGTAAAGAAATTGTACCATCGCCCTGGCGGGAAGTAGACTTTTTCATACTCTTTGGTGCTTTCTACAGGGACTATCAACATTGAAGGGCCAAATAGAAATTGCTGTTGATATAGTTTTTCAAATACTTTTGCTTCTGCCGAGTAATCAATGGCCAGGCTTCTTGCTACCGGCATGCCTGTTAAACTTGTTTCATAAAAACACGAATAGAGATATGGCATAAGCATATACCGCAACCTGATAAAGTTCCTGGAGATTTCTTCTACTTCTTCCCCATAAGACCAGGGCTCCGAATCACGACTGTTTACCATACTATGCCCTCTGAAAAAGGGAGTAAAAGCTCCTACCTGTATCCAACGTGCAAAAAGATGTTCAGAAGCATTTCCTACAAAACCACCCACATCATAACCGGCAAAGGCTATGCCGGCAAGTCCCATACTGTTGACTAGTCTGACCCCTATCATCAAGTGCTCATCCGTAGCCACATTATCTCCGGTCCAAACTGCGGCATAACGTTGTATACCCGAAAAGCCAGCACGGGTCAGGTTGAATGGCCTCTTGCCTTTTAATAATTCTTTAGCACCTTCATAAGTGCCCCTGGACATCAGCATTCCATATACATTTCTGCCCTCTCTAGCCGTAGTTTTATGGCCTTCAAAGTCAAATTCAATCAGCTCAGGAAGAGCGTTTCCCCACGTAGCTATTTCATTCATATCGTTCCAAAAGCCATCAATTTGGAGATCTGTATAGGTTTTGAGCTTATCTCTCCACCACGCTCTGGCTCTACCGTCTGTGAAATCCGGAAAGTGGCACCAACCGGGCCAAACCTCCCCCGAATAGTTGGAGCCATCGGGATACTTCAAAAAAATATCTTCCTCCAGACCGGATTCGTAGGGTTCATAACCTTCTTCAATCTTTATGCCCGGATCGCACATAACCACCACATGAAACCCTTTGGCTTGCAGGGCTTTTATCATTTCTTCAGGATTCTTGAAATGCTCACGGTCCCAGGTGAAAATCTTGAATTTTTCCATGTAGTGGATGTCTAACACGATCACGTCGGCTGGAATTTGCTTTTCCTGAAAGGTATTGGCCAGGCTTAACACCTCTTTATCCGGATAATAACTATATCTACACTGCTGGTAGCCGATACTCCAGATAGGGGGGAGTGGCATACGGCCGGTAAGGGCCGTGTAGTGCTTGATGATCTCTGCTACGTTTTCGCCATAAATAAAGTAATAATTGAGATCACCTGCGTCTACGGAAAAACTTGAAAATCGATCGTTGGATGCCCCAAAGTTGAAATGTGATTTATGGGAGTTATCCAGAAAAATGCTGTAGCAAATACCTGAATGGATGCCGACGTAGAAGGGAGTGGAGCAATATAATGGATCTGTGCCTTTATCATAGGCATATTGGTCGGTATTCCAATGTTCATATGCCTTTCCTTTCCTATCCAAGGGGCCGGTTTTTTCCCCTAACCCGATGAACCGCTCGCCCGCTTGTAAAGATTTATAGTTAGTGATTTGTTCGCCGATCCAAGAGATACCAAGGGTAGAGTCATCTTGGTTAAGCACTTGATTTTCTGCATTTTTAAACGTTAAGGACGTATGAGTCCTGGCAATAGCTAGTGTAATTTTTGCAGTCCTCAGAGTGATTTCCTCTTTATTTTCTTTTTTTACCAGCTGGCCGATGGGCTGCATTTCAACAGCATATGAATGTAGCTGAGGTTCTTGTTTAAAGGCGTGAATACGAATGATATTATCGTTATAACCTCTTATCTGTAGGTTAGCCCATTCAGTTTTAATTTCGTAACCATGTTCTATGGTGTTTACTTCATTTATCGCGCCGATAGGCTGGCTTAACTTATTTGTCTTTTGGCTCATGATCTAGGTGAAATACCCCATAATTATCTACTTTATCACCGAACTAAGGTATTGATTACCTAGAGTTTTTTACTACCCTACACTGTGAAAAAGCTCCGCAAACGATTGAAACACGTGCCTTGACATATTGTCAAGGCAATAAATTGGTTTTTTGAGATCCTCCGCAATTTGTGGACTAGCTTATTCAAATCTGGGTTTGACTTTCAACTTTTACTGTGAATAGCTATGCTGGTGTCGGTCGTGCTTTAAATTTGCTATTTACAGGTTGTGCTTTTTGAAAAAAAAGACGACATCCCACGAGATGGAGCTCAGGACTTATGTTTCATATTTCATAAACTGAGCGAATGATTTTTTAGAGTATATACAGAGGTGAGGCCTTGTGAATTTATAAGAAATCAAAAAGAACAACGAAAGGATTATCTTTACTAACGAGAAGTAAGTTAATAAGAAAATAAGCGATGAACTACACAAATAGAATCATAGCCAATCCTAACATAATGCTTGGTAAACCGGTAATCAAAGGAACTAGAATTACAGTTGAACTAGTATTAAGAAAACTGTCTGAAGGCATGACCATTAAGCAAATGTTGGCTTCCTACTCTCAACTTTCGAAAGAAGATATTTACGCAGCCCTGACTTATGCTTCTGACTTGATAGCTAACGAAGAAGTTATCATTCCACAAGCTTCATGATATTAGCGGATGAAAATATAGATACCCAAATGGTATCTGTATTGCGGTCAAAAAATATA
>JBCCSU010000139.1:0-12177 GCA_039199635.1 Bacteroidota bacterium
AATTTATTTCTGTTAATGTAATTACAGATCACTTATCATCAAGTGATATGATGTAATTTCTGCTTTGATGCTCATGGTCTGTTTTTAAAATCGGGGAAGTATCAGTGTTTTGTCAGGCACGTTAAGATGAATATTCTTCTAAAAACAATTTTTACTAATTTCTTGGTTTAAACTCACCTATAGACTTGTTTACAAATACTTTTTAAGCAATATTTAGCATCTTGAATATTACTGCATGAAAAGCATATTTTTTTTTATTTCCACCCTATTTTTTTTCACATTGATTAGTTGTTCCTCTAAAATAGAAGAAAGTTCTACTGAGGGTTTTGATACACATTCTGATTGGCCTGAAGCCGTAACTTATGAAATATTCGTACAGTCTTTCAGTGATTCAAATGGAGATGGAATGGGGGACTTCGTCGGAATGACCCAAAAGGTGGATTACTTGAAAGATCTCGGCATAAAAGCGGTTTGGCTCATGCCCATTATGCCGTCTCCCTCATATCATAAATATGATGTGACGGATTATCGGGATGTACATCCGGATTATGGCACCATGGAAGATTTTAGAACCTTCCTTAAAAAAGCCCATGATGCCGATATCAAGGTAGTTATAGACCTCGTAATTAACCATTCTAGTGCTGAACATCCCTGGTTTCTAAAATCGAAAGCGAATGATCCTGAATTTAGGGAGTACTATGTTTGGGCCGATAAGGATAGTGTAGCGGAAGTTTTATCTAAAAAAGAGATTACTGGTGATTCTGATAACATCAGGCAATGGCATGCGCCCGATGGTGATTCTACACAAGAACATTATTATGGTTTTTTCTGGGGTGGTATGCCGGACTTAAATTTTGATAGCCCCAAGCTGAGACGTGAGATCTATGACATTGGTACATTTTGGCTCGAAGAAATTGGGGTAGATGGGTTTAGGCTGGATGCTGCCAAGCATATTTTCCCTGACGATCGAGTAGCGGATAACCATGCCTTTTGGGTGGAGTTTAAAGAAGAGATGCAAAAGGTAAAGCCCGATGTCTACCTAATAGGAGAGGTTTGGGCATCTACCGAAGTCAGCAGTCCCTACACACAAGGCTTAAGAGCCTTGTTTAATTTTGATTTAGCGTTTAGTATCATCGAATCTTTAAAGTCAGAAAGATCAATTTCTGCCGAAATTTCGGGGTCCTCCTGGAAGATTATCAACAGCGTAACTTTAGAAGATGGCTTTGTTAAAAACCTGAATGCTTTTCAAAGTTATAATCCTGAGTTTATCAATGCTACCTTTCTCAGCAACCACGATCAAAATCGTGTAGCTTCTATGTTGGGGAACGATCAAAATAAGATCAAACAGGCCGCTTCAATACTGTTAACTCTTCCGGGTTCACCATATCTCTATTACGGAGAAGAACTCGGTATGTTAGGTATGAAACCCGATGAGCAAATTAGAGAGCCTTTTCTATGGAAGCCATTTTCTCAGGATAGTTCCAGAACTCAATGGCTGAAACCTCAATATTCAACGGACAGCACCATTTCCCCATTGAGTGTACAACGAAATGATCCTAATTCGGTGTGGTCTCATTACCGGGCTTTGATACATTTAAGAAACCAAAATGCTGCGCTTTCCCAAGGTGATATCTCCGTGGTGCCCATATCGCAAGGTGTTATCTCCTTTAAAAGAAATAGTAATGATCAGCATTTATGGGTGTTGCACAATATTTCATCAGAATCGGTTGCGATTGATTTAGATGAGTTCAAAACGATTGTTTTCAAAAGTCACGAAGTAGTAAGGCTGGCGGATGGCAAGGTGATACTACCCGGTCATACGTCTGCAGTACTCGAATAATATGAAGAAAGAAGGTAAGGCTCGCGTAATTATCGAGAATATCTCCCCACAAGTAGATGGTGGATTGTATCCTGCTAAAAGAACCGAGGGAGAGCAGGTAAACGTAACCGCAGCTATTTATGCGGATGGTCATGATCATATAAGAGCCTTTGTTAGAGTCAAAGCGCCTAAAAAGAGAAGCTGGCAAAGTACGGAGTTAATTCCTCTTGGAAATGACGATTGGTCAGGTGTTTTTACCACTAGTGAAGTAGGACTTTATTCTTTTCGAGTGGAAGCCTGGATCGATTACTTAACTAACTGGCATGACGGTTTCAAAAAGAAGGCGGCCGCTGATCAATATCTCAATGTGGAATTAGCCGAAGGGGCTTTGCACTTAAAGGAAATACTTAAAATTGCGGATAAGGAAGACGGTGAACTGATTAGTCATTGCCTAACGCTATTTGAAGATCCTGATCGATATGAAGAGGCACATAGTGCTGCGCTATCTGATTCTATGACTTATCTGGTACAGAAGTACCCGCTGCCGGTTAATGTGACCAAGTCAAAGGAGTTTCAGGTACAATCGGAATTTAGTCGCGCAAATTTTACGGCATGGTATGAGTTTTTTCCTAGATCTGCTTCGCACAAAAAGGGAGTACATGGCACCTTCAAAGACTGTGAAAAGCTTTTACCCAGAATAGCCGAACTCGGTTTTGATGTGCTTTATTTTCCGCCTATCCATCCGATTGGAGAATTAAATCGCAAAGGGAAAAATAATGCTACCAATGCAAAACCCGGTGATCATGGCTCACCCTGGGCCATTGGCAGTAAATTGGGAGGTCATAAGGACATCCACCCGGAGCTTGGAACACTACGGGATTATAAGTCGCTCATTAAGAAAGCAAAAAGCCTGGGAATAGATATCGCGTTAGATATTGCTTTTCAATGCGCACCTGATCATCCCTATGTAAAAGAAAATCCACAATGGTTTAAATGGCGACCGGACGGCACAGTTCAATATGCTGAAAACCCACCCAAAAAATATCAGGACATACTCCCCATTAATTTTGAGTGTGACGATTGGAAAAACCTGTGGGACGAGCTACTTTCCGTCATCACCTATTGGATTGATCAAGGAGTTAACATTTTCAGAGTAGATAACCCCCACACTAAGCCAATTCCATTTTGGCAATGGGCAATCGCTGAAGTGAACAAAAAGTATGATAATATTATCTTTCTTTCGGAAGCGTTTACCCGGCCGAAGGTAATGGCCGGTTTGGCTAAAGCAGGCTATACCCAAGGATACACCTACTTTACATGGCGTGTCACAAAAGCGGAGATCATTGAATATATGAACGAATTGGTGTACGGTAATTCAAGAAA
Source organism: Bacteroidota bacterium (assembly GCA_039199635.1). GTDB lineage: Bacteria > Bacteroidota > Bacteroidia > Cytophagales > Cyclobacteriaceae > Fulvivirga. The sequence continues at coordinate 3,203 of JBCCSU010000139.1, forward strand.
CTATTTCCGTCCGAACTTTTGGCCTAATACACCAGATATTCTCCCATATCACTTACAATACGCCAATGAAAATATATTCGTGGCGCGTTATGCCTTGGCCGCTACGTTATCTTCAAATTATGGTATGTACGGACCAGTTTATGAGCATTATGAAAACGTACCTGTAGAAGATAAAGAGGAGTATTTAAATTCTGAAAAATATGAGATTAAATACTTTAACTGGAAGGTTAAAAATCGGCTGACTGAAGTGATCAGACTGGTGAATAAGGCACGTAGAGAAAACGAAGCCCTTCAATCCACGTGGAATATCAGCTTTTGCTCCATAGAAAACGATAGTTTGATTGCCTATCTAAAAACCACAGTTGATGGGTCTAACAGTATTCTAACGGTGGTGAACCTTGATCCTCACCATCGTCAGGCCGGATTTGTGAATATTCCTAAAAATAAATTAGGTATTCAAGGTGGAATTAATCTCAGTTTAAGAGACCTTATCACAGGCAGTGAGTATAGCTGGACGGAAGAATGGAATTATGTGGAACTTGATCCTGGATTTATGCCTTTCCATTTGTTCAAAGTGGAGGTAAAGGAATCGAATATATAATTTATGGCTAAAAGCAGTTTATGGTTTAAGGATGCAGTCATTTACGAAATACACCTCCGTGCTTTTTTCGATAGTAACGAAGATGGAATAGGTGACTTTTCGGGACTCATAAAAAAACTGGATTACCTTGATGATCTGGGTGTCAATACGTTGTGGCTGTTGCCCTTTTTTCCTTCTCCTCTAAAGGATGATGGATATGATGTGACTAACTACGTAGATATTCATCCGGATTACGGTACACTCACTGATTTTAAGAGGTTTTTGAAGCGGGCTCATGAATTGGATATACGTGTTATCATTGAGCTAGCGCTAAATCATACTAGTGACCAACACCCTTGGTTCCAGCAGTCACGAAAATCAAGAAATGGTTCCAAATGGAGAAACTTTTACGTTTGGAATGATAAACCCGATAAGTTTGAAGAGGCCAGGGTTATTTTTTCAGACTATGAGAAATCCAATTGGAGCTGGGACCCAGTGGCCAAAGCCTACTATTGGCATCGGTTTTATCATCATATGCCGGATCTGAATTATGACAGCCCGGATGTACAGCTGGAAATTACCAAAGTCATTGACTTTTGGTTGAAAATGGGAGTGGATGGTCTCCGGTTAGCTTCAGTACCATATTTGTTTGAGCGAGAAGGAACGAATTGTGAAAATTTACCCGAGACACATGCTTTTTTAAAGAAACTCAGAAAGCATGTCGACAAGAAATTCCCGGAAAGTATTTTACTGGCTGAGGCTAATTTATGGCCGGAGGAGGCCGCTTCTTACTTTGGGGAAGGTAATGAATGCCATATGGCCGTTCATTATCCACTGATGCCACGTCTTTTTATGGCTATGCATACGGAGGATAACCACCCTATTGTAGATATCATAGATCAGACTCCCGCTGCACCAGAGAACGGACAGTGGGCTCTATTTCTACGCAATCATGACTCCGTAGGGCTGGAAATGGTCACAGAAGAAGAAAAAGACTATCTCTATAAGGCGTACGCCACTGATCCTAACACCAAGCATAATATTGGGATACACCGGAGACTCGCCCCCATGTTAGATAATGACAGGCGCAAGATAGAACTGATGTATACCCTGCTATTCTCCTTGCCAGGTTCCCCTATAATCTATTATGGTGATGAAATAGGGATGGGAGATAACGTATTTTTGGGAGATAGACACGGAGTCCGTACTCCTATGCAGTGGAATTCCAACATGAACGCTGGTTTTTCGAAGGCAAATCCGCAGCGTCTCTATCTGCCGGTGATAACGGATCCGGTTTATCGGTATGAGGCTGTAAGCGTGGCGGTGCAGCAAAATAATCTTTCCTCTTTGCAGTGGTGGATAAAGAACACCATTTCCATGCGTAAACGATTCAAAGCGTTTAGTCGTGGAAATCTCTCGTTTCTTGAAAGCACCAACTCTAAAGTGCTTGCTTTTGCCAGAAACTACCAGGGTGAGCGTTTGATTGTGGTATCTAACCTCTCGAAATACTCTCAGGCTACCTCAATTGACCTGACGGATTTTAAAGGATCTAACTTAACAGAAGTTTTTAGTCAGAATGTTTTCCCTAAGGTAGAAAATCAAGAGTATCCTATAACCATAGGTCCTTACGGCTATTTCTGGTTTTATGTTGAGGAGAAAGTAGCGGAAGCTGAAGATGACAATGAAGGCCTCAAACTGATTAAAGCAGAAGCTAGCTGGGATAAATTTTTTACTAATTTTCACGATGTCAATACTCTTGAAAATCAAGTATTGCACGGATTTTTAAAGAAAACAAGGTGGTTTGGCGGCAAAGCTAAAAAGGTGAGCAAAATCAAGGTAGATATGGCTGTACCTATGAAGGTGGAGAACCAGTCCATTTACTTGCTCGTCCTTGAAATATGCTATATTCAGCGTTTGCCTGAATACTATTTTATGCCTATATCTTTCATTTCTGCGGTAGACGTGATCGAGGAAATTGATTATAAGCCGCAGAGTGTAGTATGCAGAATAGATTTTGGTAAGCTTCAGGGCTTCTTAATTGATAGTACTTACGATGCCAAATTCAGGGATTACCTGCTTTTTGCCATGAGCAGCAGAATAAAGCTTAAAACTGACAACGGTGAACTGAGCTTTAACTCCGGTACCTTTAATAAGATCAATATCCCGAAAAGAGAGATCAGGTCCAAAGTGTTGAAGGCAGATCAAAGCAACACAGCCATTATTTACAATGATCGATATTTCTTTAAATTCTACCGGAAAATTGAAAAGGAGATCAATCCTGATCTGGAAATTGTGAGGTTCTTTTCAGAGAAAACTACCTTTAGTAATGCCCCAAAATATGCTGGTGGATTGGAATATAAGACTGGCAGTGGGGAAAATATAGTTTTTGGCTTATTGCAGGGAATGGTAGATAACCAAGGAGATGCCTGGGTAATGACCACAGACGCTCTGGGTAGATATTTTGATAGAGTATTCACTAAAGTAGACCGAAAAGACAAGCCACCAAAGTTACCTCAAAATTCGGCCTTGGATTTCGAGAAAGCGCCAGATCTCATCAGAGAGTTAATCGGTAACATATATGCCGAACGGGTAACCAAACTCGGAAAACGCACTGCTGAAATGCACCTAGCCTTAGCGTCAGACGTTAGTGATGAAGCTTTTGCTCCTGAAAAAATATCGGGTAATTATCAGCGAGCCGTTTATTCCTCACTCCGAAAGCTTGTAAAAGACAGATTCAAACTATTAAATCAAAAAATTAAAGATCTTCAACCGCATGTTCAGGCGTTGGCGCAGGAAATACTGGCCCGAGAAGATGATGTGCTGAACTGTTTTAGTGAATTTCATAAGAATAAGATTGACGGGATAAAAACCAGGATCCATGGTGATTACCACCTGGGCCAGGTATTGTTTAATGGGAAGGACTTTATTATCATCGACTTTGAAGGTGAGCCAGGCTTTACGTTCAGCGAGCGTAGGTTAAAGAAAAGCCCGATCAAAGATGTAGCGGGTATGATGCGATCATTTCATTATGCCGCCTACGGTAAAGTTCTCCTAAATGAAAACTACAGAGATAAGGATATTGAATACCTTGAAACCTGGGCGGAACAATGGCAGCATTATGTGAGTAGATTTTATTTATCGGCCTATCTGGAGAGGATGGGCCTAGGCAAGAACTTAACTGAAAGTTATGAAATACTAATGCGCACCTATTTGCTTGAAAAAGCCATTTATGAGTTAGGTTATGAGCTCAATAGTAGACCGGACTGGGTGATTATACCATTAAGAGGAATTAAATACTTGATCGATAGATACGATAAAACGAAATAATTATGGCAAAGAAAGCCAAACCAGCAACCACTGCGAAGTCTAAAACTACTTCGGCCAAAAAGTTAGCAGATACAGAAAAAAAGCCCCTAGCCAAAAAGGCTGCTCCGGGTAAAAAAGTGACGACGACAAGGAAAACTACAGCCTCAAAACCAGACAAGAAGCTCTCCGCTATTAAGAAAACTAAAGAAGTTAAAGACCCGGACTTCTTTACGCTGATAACGGATTTCGATGTTCATTTATTTAGGGAGGGAAACCATTACAAGCTCTACGAAAAGCTGGGATCCCATGTAGTTACGCACAAAAAGCAAAAAGGAACTTTTTTTGCTGTTTGGGCGCCAAGTGCAAAAAAGGTATCCGTAATAGGCAACTTTAATGGTTGGGATAATTCAACTGCGCCACTTTCTCCCAGGTGGGATTCCTCGGGGATTTGGGAGGCATTTGTGCCCGGTATAGGCCATGGCGAAGTGTATAAATATGCTATTGAAACACAGGAAGGGCAACTCCTTGAAAAAGGAGATCCTTTTGCACGTTTTTGGGAACAGCCGCCTAAAACTGCCTCTGTAGTTTGGGATACTCATTATAAATGGAAAGACACGCAATGGCTCAATAAAAGGAAAAAAGAAGCTGATAAAGAGAAACCCTACGCGGTATATGAGGTTCACTTTGGCTCATGGCGTAAGAAATGGGAAGAAGATCGCTCACTTTCTTACCGGGAAGCCGCTGAAGAATTAGTAGGCTATGTTAAAGATATGGGCTATACGCATATTGAATTTTTACCCTTAACAGAACATCCTTTTTACGGATCTTGGGGATACCAGATCACCGGTTATTTTGCACCCACCAGTAGGTTTGGCACCCCTGAGGACTTTATGTTTATGGTTGATGCCTTTCATAAAGCAGGGATAGGAGTTATCCTCGATTGGGTACCCTCACATTTTCCTGGTGATGCTCATGGTCTTTACCGATTCGATGGTACGCACCTGTACGAACATGCTGATCCACGAAAAGGATTTCACCCGGACTGGAAAAGCTACATCTTCAACTACGGACGGAATGAAATCAGATCTTTTCTGATAAGCAATGCTATTTTCTGGTTAGATCAATATCATATTGACGGATTACGTGTAGATGCTGTAGCGTCAATGCTATACCTCGATTATTCCAGAGAAGACGGAGAATGGATACCTAATGATTTTGGAGGAAATGAAAACCTTGAATCTATTCACTTTCTAAAAGAAATGAATACCCAGGTTTATGCGCATTTTCCGGATGCTATAACCATAGCTGAAGAATCTACAAGCTGGCCTATGGTTTCTAAGCCAGTGTATGTAGGAGGTCTGGGATTTGGGCAGAAGTGGATGATGGGCTGGATGCACGATACCTTGGAGTACTTTAAAAAAGACCCAATCTACCGTCAGTATCATCAAAATGAGATCACCTTTGGTATAATGTACGCATTCACCGAAAACTTCATGCTGCCCCTCTCACACGATGAGGTGGTACACGGAAAAGGATCGCTTCTAGGAAGAATGCCTGGTGACGACTGGCAGCGTTTCGCTAACCTTAGGTTACTTTATGGTTATATGTATGCTCACCCCGGTACAAAGCTACTCTTTATGGGCGGCGAGTTCGGTCAATACGCGGAGTGGAATCATAACAATGGTTTAGATTGGCACCTGTTAGATAATGATCTGCATCTGGGAGTACAGCATTTTATAAAAGACTTGAATAGTTTTTATAGAGAAGCACCAGCTCTTTATGATTATGCCTTTGAAAATAAAGGATTTCAATGGATTGATTATTCTGATACCACTAACAGCGTCATTCTTTTCATGAGAAAAGGACAAAACGAGCTCGGTACCTTAGTAGTAGCCTGTAATTTTACCCCTGCGGTAAGAAGTAATTACAGGATAGGAGTGCCGTTAAAGGGCTACTGGAAGGAAGTGGTCAACAGTGATGAAGCTAAATACCAAGGCAGTGGAGTAATAAATACTGGAAAAATATCTTCTTCACCGGTAGCTTTTCATGGCCATAACTATTCCGTAAACCTTACTTTACCTCCCTTAGGTATTAGCATTATTAAGTTTGAGGAGGAGATAGATCACTTTGAGGAAAGCGTCTCATAAAATAACAAGTCGGTTAAGTATCTTTAATTAAAAACAGGGCCTAATGCCTCAATATTTCCAAATGGAAAAATACATATGTATCCACGGGCATTTTTACCAACCCCCAAGGGAAAATGCCTGGCTGGAAGAAGTGGAACTTCAAGATTCGGCACATCCTTTTCACGACTGGAACGAACGAATAACGCACGAGTGCTATGGCCCTAACTCCGCTTCTCGAATTCTGGATAAGACCGGAGTAATTAAGAAAATAGTCAATAACTACTCGAAAATCAGCTTCAATTTTGGGCCTACCTTACTTTCATGGCTTGAAATGCACGATCCTGAAACTTATCATGAAATTCTGGAGGCAGACAAGCTCAGCTTAGAAAATTTTAACGGGCACGGTTCTGCTGTAGCACAGGTGTATAATCATATCATCATGCCTTTAGCGAACCGGAGGGATAAAGAAACTCAGGTGAAATGGGGTATTTATGACTTTGAGAGCCGCTTCGGCAGAAAACCAGAAGGTATGTGGCTTGCTGAAACTGCAGTAGACACAGAATCACTGGAAGTACTCGCCGAAAATGGGATAAAATACACCATTTTGGCCCCTCGTCAAGCTAAAGCCATAAGGAAGAGAGGTGATAAAACCTGGCAAGATGTTTCCGACCTTTCGGTAAACACTCGGGTGCCTTATCGGTGTAATTTGCCTTCAGGAAATACCATTTATCTGTTTTTTTATGACGGTGATATTTCGCAATCCGTGGCTTTTAATGGGCTTTTAAATGATGGCGAACGCTTCGCAAAAAGTTTACAAGGTGCTCATACAGATGACGCGATACCTCAATTGATACACATGGCTACGGACGGAGAAAGCTATGGGCATCACCATAAACATGGTGATATGGCACTTGCCTTTTGTCTGGATTATATTGAGAGAAGTAATAGTGCCAAGTTGACGAATTACGGTGAGTTTTTAGAAAAGTATGAAGTAAAATACGAGGCGCTTATACAAGAAGATAGTTCATGGAGCTGTGTTCATGGTGTAGGCAGGTGGAAAGAGGATTGTGGCTGTCATACGGGAGGTAATTCCGGTTGGAGTCAGCAGTGGCGCAAACCATTAAGAGAATCTTTAGATTGGCTCAGAGAAAAGCTTGAGCATGTATTTGTAGAACAAGGTAAGAATTTGCTAAAAGACCCTTGGGCAGCTAGGAACGCTTACATACAAGTTATTCTGGATCGGTCAGAAAGTAATGTAAATGCCTATTTGAAGAAGCACCTAGTTAAAGGTTCGGATAGTGTAAAAGCACTGAGACTCCTTGAAATGCAGCGCAACGAATTGCTCATGTATACGAGTTGCGGCTGGTTTTTCGATGAAGTATCCGGTATAGAAACCACTCAAATAATGCAGTACGCCTGTAGAGCTATGCAGCTTGCACATCAAGAAGGCGGAGCGGATTATGAGTATGATTTTTTGGCGAAACTCTCAGAAGCTAAAAGTAATGTACAGGAATACGGAAATGCATCTGAAGTTTATCTAAAACATGTGGCTCCGGCCAGTGTAAATCTGGAAAGGGTGGGGATGCACTATTCCATAGCCAGTATTTTCAAAGATCAACCTGAGTCCTTTCCCATATTTAATTATTCTACGAATAATGATTTTTTTCAGCGAAAAGAAGCCGGTTCACAGAAGCTTGCTTTAGGCGTAACCAAAGTAAGGTCTAACGTTACCCATTCTGAAAAGAAATTTAGCTTTGCCGTCCTTTATTTAGGGCAGCAAAATATGATCGGTAATATCTCACTTGATATGACCCGTGAAACGTTTGATGAGATGAGTGAGAAACTGTTCCAGGCGTTTGATGATAGTAACTTGGGAATGATGTTTAGTGTAATGCAAAAATACTTTGGACCTGAAAAGTATAATCTGTGGCATCTATTTAAGGATGAAAAAAGGAAAGTATTAAAGCAGATCATGGATAAAAGTCTCAAACAAGTAGAAGGTTCTTTTAAGAGAATATATAACCGAGATTACCAACTGATCAATACACTACACAACGATGAAATTCCTATCCCCCTTGCCTATATTACTACATTAAAATATGTACTCAATGCAGACCTATCCGACTCTTTTGATCAGCAGTACATCGATTTGAATCGATTAGAAAACATCAAAAACGAGTTTGATAAGTGGGGTGTGGAACTTGATGATAGTTTAGGGTTAGCCAAGCGGGCTTCCGTAACTGTTTTTAAGGCGCTGGAGCGAATAGCTAATGAAAAAGGTGATGTAAAAAGAATACATCGTTTAAATGCTTTTTTTTCTATTCTGGAGCATTTCGGACTCAATCCTTCCCTATACAAAAGTCAAAATCTATACTTTGAAATATCGATCAACCAAAAAGACTGTGGAGTGGATAATGCGGAGTGGTACAAGGCATTTGAAGAGCTCGGTGATCATCTGGGCGTAAAGGTTTACTAGGGTAAAGTTTGTAGATAATCGTCCTTTTATTCAGATACGATAGATATAATTGCTAATTTTATAGTTCAGTAGAAAGCAGCTAATCTGTCCGGATTGGTTTTTTCTAGATTTTAGTTGGACAGTTTTACACTACTGTCAACGTATAACCTAAAAATGAACCTATGGGAAGAAAGAATCAAAATGCCTTTATAAAGAAACAGAAAGAGGAAAGGAAGCGTAAAAAGCGTGCTGAAAAAAAGGAGTTGATGGAAGAAAGAAGAAGCCAACCTAAGAGCGGCAAACTGGAAGATATGATGGCATATATTGATGAAAATGGTAACATAGTTTCCGGAAAGCCAGAAGACGAAGAAGAAAACAGCTAAAAGTAGATTCAACTAGAGAAGAACGCGACACGTAAGAATATCCATTTTGGTATTTAGTCTAGCTTTAATGGTCTTTCAAAATACGTGTGACCTGAGGGTTAAATGTATTTGATTTGAGGAGTACT
>JBCCSU010000140.1:0-12123 GCA_039199635.1 Bacteroidota bacterium
CCATAAACTTCTGATAGTTGATCTGAAGTAACAAATCCTCCCAAAAGCTTTCTATACTTTAAAATGCGCCTAGAAAATACTGATCCTATGCCTTTAAGCTGCTTTAGTTGTGTAGTGTCAGCTTCATTTATATCAAACCGGGCAATGACTTTTTTAATATACGGTTTCGGTTCATAGGTAGAGTTCCTACCTGTTCGTTGAGAGTTACTTGGAAACGCAGCCGCAGCCTGCTTTGGTTTTTTATAGAATTTTGGCCTATAGGTTAGTGTATCCAGATTGATATTTTCTTCCAGAACAAGCAATAAACTATCTAAGGTATGACGGTCCACCTCAAGCGATTCGGCAGGCGCTGATCTCATCCAAAATACCCCCACAGATGCTAAAAAAAGGAGCAGTATTAAAATAACAAAACCATTAGCTTCTGTTCGAGAAATGCTATAATAGGAACTTATCCAACGCGTAAGTCTCTTCATACGGTTTACTAATCAATGCCAGCTAATTTTACGAAAATAAAAATAGTGAAAAGTATAATAAGGTCAATTTTACTTTGGATTAGTTCTATCGTATATAATGACAAAAATCAGCACTCTTACAGATGTCAAAGTGGCGCATGATTTTTATCAGTTTATGGTAAATAGTTAGCTATTATTTTTGAAATCCAATTTTATTTGTAGCGATTACAAATAAGGATAATGCTTTTTAAAAAAAAGGCTTAATAGCTAAATTTGCAATTAATCAATGGATAATTCGTTCAAATCTGTAGGGATATCATTTGAGTCCACACCCATAGAGGTGAGAGAGAAGTTGGCGCTGAATGAGTGTGAATCTAAGCAACTTCTTAATTTCATTCGGGATTTTACATCGGCTACTGATGTTTTAGTGATCAGTACCTGTAATAGAACTGAAATATACTATAACAATCACGAAGATCTATCTGAACAACTTATTAAAGGACTTTGCTTAATTAAATATACTGACTATACAGAAGTAGTTGATTTCTTTTTCACTATTCTCAATAATCAAGAAGCTGTTAGGCGATTATTCAATGTGTCTTTAGGTCTTGAAGCACAGGTGGTTGGAGACCTTCAAATCATTAATCAAGTTAAAAATGCTTACCAGTGGAGTGCCGATGAACAGATGGCAGGTCCATTTCTCCACAGACTTTTACATACTATTTTCTTTACTAATAAAAGAGTAGTACAGGAAACACCATTCAGAGATGGAGCCGCTTCAGTGTCCTATGCAACTAAAGAGCTCGTAGAAGAGCTGACATTAGGTCTTTCCAAACCAAGCATATTAGTACTTGGCATTGGAGAAATAGGAAAAGATGTTTGCAAACATCTCTCAGAAGGAAACTTCGAGGTATCTATCGCCAACAGAACACGTCAAAAAGCGGACGAACTTGCTGTTCAATGCGGTTTTGATGTGATCCCTTTTGAGCAAGCATTGGAATTCGTGCCCAATGTAGATGTGATTATATCATCTGTAGCTAAAGACGAACCAATACTTACCAAAGAATTTGTAACATCTCTGAACATTCACTCCTATAAGTATTTTGTAGATCTTGCCGTTCCCAGGAGTATTGATCAGAATATCGAAAATATTCCAGGTGCGTTATTGTATAATATTGATACTATAAACAATAAGGCAACACAGGCTCTTGAAACCCGAAAAGGGGCTATTCCACAGGTTAAAACCATCATTGAAGAAGCACTTGCTGATTTCGCAGATTGGTCTAAGGAAATGATCGTATCCCCTACCATCAAAAAACTTAAGAATGCCCTGGAAAATATACGTCAGGAAGAACTTGAAAGATATTTGAAAGAAGCTGACAGCATGGAGGCAAAAATGGCAGACAAGATTACTAAAAGCATGATGCAAAAGGTAATGAAACTTCCTGTACTCCAGCTGAAGGCAGCCTGTAAGAGAGGCGAAGCAGAGACACTCATAGACGTATTAAATGATCTTTTCGATCTCGAGAAACAATCGAGTTCAGCATCCAAGTCTAGCTAAATGGATCCTCACTGTCAGGTTCATGACAGTACCGCACTTCTATTCTCAGTAAAAACAAAGTGATATAGCTGATAATCAGATAGTTAATTCTATCGTGATAGTTCTGTGATATTTCCGTGATACTCCTGTAATCTTTCTTCAGGTTTTTTGATCCAAATCAATAAATCAAACATCATGAAGAGATTATTTAACAAATCATTTTTAGTTGTCGCGGTTTTTGCCGCATTTGGCTTGGTCAGTTGTGGAGATGATGATGAGAGTCCAATTACTCCTAATGCCGGTCAATTATCAGGCGGACCTTTTACTTTTGTAGTAGATGGTGTAGAAGATAATGTAAGTGGAATAACCCTGGATGACTCTAACGTAGCTGGCACAAACAGCAGTTACATTGTAACGGATGATGCCGGTAACATTCTTGGATTACCCTCCACACTGGAAGCGTTAGAAGGTGTGAATTTTGATGATGCCGGAGTAGGAGTTTGCTTAATCTGGTATTTACGTTATGAAAACGGACTGCAAGGGTTAGAAGTAGGCATGAATGCTGATAATCTTTCAGGTAGCTTTGATCTATCTAATTCAATCACAGTGGACAGAGTAGCATTAATGGGTGCATCTCTGACGGGTGGGCCATTCACTTTCGTTGTAGATAGTACACCAGACAATGTCAGTGGCATAACGGTAGATGATAGTAACATTAACGGTATGAATACTACATTTATAGTGACGGATGAAAATGGTAGCATACTAGGATTGCCAGGTAGCCTGACTGACTTAGAAGGAGTAGACTTTAACGCTGCGGGCGGTGGTACTTGCTTTATTTATCATCTTACCTATCAGGATGATCTGGCTAACCTATCCATGGGGATGAATATCAGCAACCTGGATATGTCAGCATCTACTATTTCAAATGCCATTACAGTATATAGAATAGACGCACCCACTCTCAGCGGAGGTCCTTTCACATTTACGGTAGATGACGGCATGGATGATAATTTAGCCAACGATGCTATTCAAGTGGAGGGTGGATTCTCTTTCAATAACATGAGCAGTTGGGTAGTAACCAATGAGGTAGGAGAGATTTTAGGCTTACCAGAAGAGTTTACCGCCGTAAATTTCGATGGTGCCGGAGAAGGAGCCTGTTTTGTATGGTATATTACTTTTGGTAGCGATCTAACAGGTTTAGAAATGGGTAATAACGTGGATGATCTTATGGGTACCTACGAGTTATCTAATAGCGTCAGAGTAAATCGGGTAATTGCTCCAGTAATATCCGGAGGTCCGTTTAATTTCATCGTGGATATGACCGCTGATAACATTCCTATGGGCGCCATAAGTATTGAGGACGGTGGTACCGACCTTGGATTAAGCGGTTGGGTAGTTACAGACGAACAAGGAAGTATTCTAGGATTACCACCTACGTTTACAGCACCGGATTTTAACGCCGCGGGATCTGGAGTTTGCCTGGTATGGTACATTACTTATGAAGATGGGTTAACGGGTCTGGAAACGGGCATGAATGCTAATAATCTAGAGGGAGTATTCGCACTTTCTAACCCAGTTACAGTCAACAGATTAGATGCACCCACACTTAGCGGAGGTCCGTTTACCTTTACAGTGGGTGATGGCACAGCAGATAATATTGCCGAGGGCGCAATCACAGTAGATGGCGGCTTTTCAGTGAACGATCAAAGCAGCTGGGTAGTAACGGATGAAAACGGAAACATTTTGGGTCTACCAGACTCATTTACGGATGTAAATTTTGATGGCACCGATCCGGGAATTTGCTTAATATGGTACCTTACCTTTGCTGAAGGCCTCACCGGACTGGAAGTGGGAAATAATGTTAGTGGTTTAGATGGAGCAGTGTATGAACTCTCTAATTCCATTGAAGTAATTCGAGAAGAATAAGATATTAGAGAGGTTAAATTTCAAGGAGACATCGAAAAGTGTCTCCTTTTTTTTACATTTAGAAGTATGCAATATGACGTAGCTAAAGCAGAAGATTATTTGAAAGTACTCGATAACGACTGGCGCAAAGAGATTTTAACCGAATTGAGAAGCCTCCTTATTGATAAAGGACTTACAGAAACGATTGAATATAAAATGCTTGCCTTTCAATATAAAGGAGAAACGATTTTTCATCTTAATGCTCAAAAAAATTATGTGAGTTTGTACGTAGGAGATCATCTTAAGATCGATCCCTCAGGAGCACTCCTAAAAGGTCTAGACGTAGGAAAAGGCTGTATTCGTTTTAAAAATATAAGCAGTTATTCCCAATCTCAAATAGCATTATTCATCGAAAAAACCATTGACGCGGTTCACTCCGGAAAAGACTTAAGCTGTTAGAACTAGCTTACCTCAGATCAATAATATCTACACCGGGATATTTAGTAGCATCAAACTCAAAGTCGCTATTCTTTACGGATATAGAGGAATTGAAATTTTTAATTTCGTAGAGATACTTGTTTCCTGATCTCTCAAACATTGTCCAACCTTTTAAAAGATTGTCTTTTTTAGCTATAAAAAGCTTTATCTTGTAGAATTGAGAGTCTTTATCATTAGGCACCAAGTCAATGACACTACACAATGCGCCGTTTTTAGTTTCCTCTCCCATTAAAATATATTTATAACCCTCTTTGTAAGCATCATATATTTTGGAGGGAGTGATCTCATCTTCATCAGGATCGTAGTTGTCAATGTTTACCTCATTAACATCTGGTAAATATGTCCACACAGTGGTGCCATTATTAATCACCACCTGCTCGTCAAGTTCAAGTTTATATTTATCGGCCTGAACAATAATTTTACCTTCAAACGTGTCATTGATACCATCTATTTCATTTACTAATGAGTTACTTATGTCAGCACTGTACGCATCAATAGCGCGTACCTTATCACTCATATTGTCCAAAATAGTTCTGGCTTGTGGATCATACTGACCAAATAGGTTTATCGCTCCTACACATAATACCAACACCAGGATTAAATACTTTTTCATTTAGCTTTATTTTTCTGGGTGCTTGCGCTTTATCTCACCCTAATTTTTGATCTCTGTTTTTAACAATTCTGCAAAGTTAATCTAAATCATTCAATAATTGTTCCAAACTATATTCATCCGGTATGAGTACCTCTCGGGCTTTACTTCCTTCAAAGGCTCCTACAATACCCGCTGCCTCAAGTTGATCAATAAGACGGCCAGCTCTGTTATAGCCTAACTTTAATTTTCTTTGGATCAGTGATGTACTACCTTGCTGGTGCATCACAATTAGCCTTGCAGCGTCTTCAAATAGCGTATCCCGATCAGATAGATCGATATCACCGACTCCAGACCCCTCATCTTCGCCTACATATTCCGGAAGCATATAGGCTGTTTCATAGCCTCGCTGTGAACCTACGAAATCACAAATCTTGTCTACCTCGGGAGTATCTACGAAGGCACATTGAAGCCTAATGACATCTGAACCCTGTGAAAATAACATATCTCCCATGCCGATGAGCTGATCCGCACCACCGGCATCAAGAATGGTGCGCGAATCAATTTTAGAGGTTACCCTGAATGAAAGACGCGCCGGGAAATTAGCTTTGATCACACCCGTGATCACATTTACCGACGGACGCTGAGTAGCCACTACCAAATGAATTCCAATGGCACGTGCGAACTGTGCCAACCGGGCTATTGGAGTTTCTACTTCTTTACCGGCGGTCATCATCAAATCCGCCAATTCATCGATCACTAAAACGATATATGGTAAAAACCGATGACCCTTTTCAGGGTTTAGGTTCCTGGCAATAAACTTGGCATTATACTCTTTTAAATTTCTTGCTCCTGCGTCCTTTAAAAGGTCATAGCGATTGTCCATCTCAATACAGAGGGAATTTAAAGTATGAACCACCTTTTTAGTATCCGTAATAATAGGCTCATCGCTATCCGGAAGCTTCGCTAAAAAATGCCTCTCTATTTTATTAAATAGCGTAAGCTCTACTTTCTTAGGGTCCACTAATACAAATTTGAGCTGAGAGGGATGGCGCTTATAAAGTAAAGAAGTGAGTAACACATTCAGCCCTACTGATTTACCCTGGCCTGTGGCTCCTGCCATCAGTAAATGTGGCATTTTGGCCAGATCAATGACATGAACCTCATTGGAGATGGTTTTACCTAGTGCTACGGGAAGTTCTTTATCACTCTTCATGAACTTCTCCGTAGATAATACCGAGCGTATGCTCACCATTTCTCGGTTTTTATTAGGCACTTCAATACCAATGGTGCCTTTGCCGGGAATAGGTGCGATAATTCTAATGCCAAGTGCTGCTAAACTTAGGGCAATATCATCTTCCAGGTTTTTGATCTTCGATATCTTGATTCCCGCATCAGGAACAATTTCGTAAAGCGTTACCGTAGGACCAATGGTGGCTTTAATACTTGTAATTCCGATTTTAAAGTTGACCAAGGTTTCAATGATCTTGTCTTTATTCAGTTCGAGTTCCTCTTTTGTTACTTGAACTTTGGCACCATCGTATTCATTTAACAATTCTAATGTGGGATACTGGTAGGCTCCCAAATCAAGTGTAGGATCATAATTCTCTTGAGTAACTGCCTTTTGCTCTTCTGTTTTCTCTTCCTCCACGGAAAAAACAGGCTCTTCTTTTTCTGGATTAGGTGAAGTAGTTTTTTGATTTGTCTCCGGCAGGGTTACATCTAACTTTAAGTCTACCGGCCCTTTCCTTGGTGTTGGTTTCTTAGTCGCCTCTTTTTTATCGAATAGGATCTCGCTTTTACTTTTAACCACCCACTGGTCTTCCTCATCCGGATAGGAAGCATCCTCATCAATCAAGTCTTCATCGGCAACTTCATCTTCCAGCCTTTTAATGTCTTTAACTGCGGTTTCAATATTTTTTTCAATATCCTCAACACCCTTTTTCAACGCGCCTTTAAAACTTAAAAGTGAGGTAACATTGAAAAAATAGATCACAAACACCAGAAAAGAAAAAATGAGAACCAGCAAAGTTCCCCATCCAATCAACCCTTGAAGTACAAGAGCTATCTCATAACCAACGCCTCCACCCAGAAATCCCCATTCAGAAACTCCCTCCGAGTTATACACCATGTAACCAAAAAGAACACTTACCCACAAGGTGAAAAAAAATGTAAACACGGTAGCAGAGAATAATGAAATTAAGGTTCGCTTGAAAACAATGCGATAGCCCAGCACGAAGAGCCAGGGCGGAATAATAAAAGAAGCCAGGCCAAACCAAGCAAAAATAAATTTGTGCGATATTATGGCACCATATAGGCCTAGCCAGTTCTCTGCTTCCTTTCCTGATTCAATCAAACCTGTTTGGCTTACCGCTCCTACGACACTTTGATCCGCCTTACCAGTGAACAGATAGGATAGAAACGACACGAACAGGAAGAGTGCACTGAGTAAAAGAAAAAAACCTACAGTTAACTGAAACCGCTTGTCTTTTAAAAATTTTAATTCTACTCGTAATTTCTTAGTACTGCTTTTCTTCTTAGGTTTTTTAAAGGTGTTTGACTTGTATGTGTTTTTAGTCATGGTAATCAGAGCAAATAAAAAATAACGCTCTATTAGCTTAAAAAATATATAACCTTAATAGGTTCAGAACATCCTCAACGAATTTAGGGAATTTTCTGCCTTTTTAAAGAGCTTCAATAGCCTTATTTAGCCGCTTTACAATAGCCGGACCTTCGTAAACAAAACCCGTATATACCTGTAATAGTGAGGCTCCGGCCTTTATTTTATCAAGGGCATCTTGTTCTGTCATAATTCCCCCCACAGCCACAATTGGAAAATCAGCACCAAGTTTATTTCTAAGAAAAGCGATAACCTCCGTACTTCTATCACTCAATGGTTTACCGCTTAAACCTCCGGCACCAATTTTTTGCACTTCGCTTTCTTCGCTCTTTAAACCTTCCCTAGAAATAGTAGTATTAGTAGCAATAAGTCCATCAAGCTTAACTTGCTGGGTAATTTCTACAATATCCTTTAACTGATCTTCCGAAAGGTCTGGCGCTATTTTTAAGAGAAGTGGTTTTCGCATTTCTTTTTGAGCATTTATCCTTTGTAGCTCAGAAAGCAGCTTAGTTAAAGGCTCTTTATCCTGAAGTGCACGAAGATTTGGTGTATTAGGAGAACTTACATTCACTACAAAATAGTCCACGTAGGAAAAAAGGCCTTCAAAAGTTAGTCTGTAGTCCTCTAGCGCACTTTCATTGGGGGTTATCTTGTTTTTACCAATGTTACCACCCACGATAACGTTCGATTTTCTTCGCTTTAAGCGTTCAATAGCCGCCTCCATGCCCTGATTATTGAACCCCATACGGTTGATAATGGCCTTATCTTTCGGAAGTCTAAAAAGCCGTGGTTTTTCATTTCCAGCCTGGGCTTTGGGGGTGATAGTTCCAATTTCTATAAATCCAAAGCCAAAAGAACTGAATTGATCGATCAGTTTCGCATCCTTATCAAAACCTGCCGCCAGACCTACAGGATTTTTAAATTTCAATCCAAAAAACTCTCTTTCAAGTTGAGTAGATTTATAATCGTACATACTTCTCGAGAGTGACTCTATTCCTGGAATTTTACTTAAGAAGGCAATTAGAGTAAAAGTAAAATTGTGGACCTTCTCAGGATCAAAAAGAAAAAGTACAGGACGAAGTATGGATTTATACAAGGTATAATAGTTTAATGCAAATGTATTTTATGTTTGGTGAATTCACCACCCTAACAAAATTTTAAAGTGACTAATCAAGGGTAAATGTTTTTAACGCGCTATCCACCCAATCTTAACCCTAGAGTTGTTGAATAGTCCTTAA
This sequence comes from Bacteroidota bacterium, assembly GCA_039199635.1. Lineage (GTDB taxonomy): Bacteria > Bacteroidota > Bacteroidia > Cytophagales > Cyclobacteriaceae > Fulvivirga. The sequence goes on from JBCCSU010000140.1 coordinate 8,846, forward strand.
ATAAGTTGCGTCAAAATAATTAGAGTTATTCTAGGAAAGTCAGCTTCTAGGGTGGAACTCCTGAATTACCTGCCGAAGATAGTCTCTGTCCAGATGGGTATAGATTTCTGTAGTAGTAATGGATTCGTGACCAAGCATTTCCTGGACCGCTCTCAGATCAGCCCCTCCCTCAATCAAATGAGTGGCAAAGGAATGACGAAACGTATGCGGACTGATCGTTTTATTCAACCCCACCTTTTTCCCCAGGTTTTTGATAATGGTGAAGATCATAACACGGGTAAGCTGTTTCCCCCTACGATTCAAAAAAACAAAATCTCTATGCCCCTCCTGAATAGTTAAGTGTACACGCACCTCTTCTTTATAAATTTTAATGTGTCTAAGTGCGTCCTTTCCAATAGGCACTAAGCGTTCTTTGTCGCCTTTACCTGTCACCCGTAAAAAACCAATGTCTTCATAAATATTAGAAAGCTTCAAATTCACCAATTCGCTTACTCTGAGACCACTACTGTAGAGCACCTCCAGCATAGCACGATTGCGCTGACCCTCTGGTGTAGAGTGATCAATTGCTTCAAGTAATTTCACGATCTCGTCATAGCTCAGCGTATCCGGTAATTTACGACCTAGCTTCGGGCCTTCAATTAAATGGGTAGGATCTTGATCTAATAATTCATCATAAATCAGATATTTAAAAAATGCCTTCAGGCCACTTATAATTCGGGCTTGCGAGTGAGCAGTCATTCCCAGCTCGTTAATATATTCTAAAAAATTCTGCAAGTGAACAGACTCTATTTGAAGAGGGGAAATAGGTAGATTGGACATTTCCACAAACTGTTTTAGCTTTACCACATCATGAAGATAGGCTTCTACAGAATTATCTGAGAGTGACCTTTCAAGCCGCAAGTAATTCTTAAACTGCCTTATATATTGGTCCCAATTCATGGTTACTAAAACTGCAAAGAATTTATGAAGATCATCATAATAAATGGCCCGAATCTAAATCTCTTAGGGAAACGAGAACCTGATGTATATGGAAACCAAGATTTTGAAAGTTTCTTTAACAAGTTGAAGGCTCGCTTTTCTGATATTCAAATGGACTATTATCAATCTAACGTAGAAGGTGAATTGGTGAATAAATTACAGGAAGTAGGCTATAGTTATGATGGAGTAATTTTAAATGCTGCTGCTTATACACATACTTCGGTAGCTTTATCGGATGCTATAGCGGCTATTCATACCCCAGTGCTGGAAGTGCACATCTCTAACATCTACGGCCGCGAGGAGTATCGGCATAAAAGCATTATTTCAGGAAAGTGTATAGGTATGATCAGTGGTCTAGGGCTTGAAGGCTACTCACTAGCCTTAACTTATTTCATAAATAGGGGTAATGATTAGCTTCTACCCAGGCCCATCCAGGGTTGAAGATTGCATTCCGGAATATGTTAGTGATGCTTTTAATCGGGGTATTCTGAGCATAAATCACCGCAGTGATGAGTTCATGGCACTGACAAAGGCTACCATTGAGATATTAAAGGATAGGCTGAACATTCCTGAAAACTTCTCGGTTTTTTTTACGTCTTCCGCCACTGAGTGCTGGGAGATTATAGCACAGTCGTTGATCAAAAAAGAGAGCTTTCATATTTATAACGGGGCTTTTGGTCAGAAATGGTTTCAACACACACAGAGAATAACTTCCACCGCTCAAGCGTGTACATTCGATGTGAATGCAGGATTAGAAGCCCCGTCAATCGATATTCCATCTTACGCTGATACACTATGCATTACCCAAAATGAAACTTCTAACGGTACTCAGGTTTCTAATGCTCGCTTAGCGGCAATCCAAAAGCAGTATCCGGAAACCCTTATTGCAATTGATGCTACCTCTTCCATGGCAGGCATTCAACTTTATTTCCAAAATGCTGACGTTTGGTATGCTTCCGTACAAAAGTGCTTTGGACTTCCGGCAGGGCTTGCTGTTATGATATGCTCACCAAGGGCTGTGAACAGGGCTAAAGAGTTGAATGATCAAAGCCGGTACAATAGCCTGCTTTCCATCATCAATATGATAGAAAAACACCAAACCACACATACCCCTAATGTAATGGGTATTTACCTCTTAAACCGAGTAATGGAATCCAGGAAGCCAATTCATACAATAGAGGAGCAGACCAAAAACAGGTATGGTGTAATCCTCTCTTGCCTGAAGAATTCAGGGCTAAAACACCTTGTGGATAATACTGACGTTAGGTCACTTACTGTTATTCCGGTGCAAGGAGGGGAATCTTTCATTTCACAAATTAAAAAGAAAGCAAGAGAGCAGGGAATTGTTTTAGGAAACGGTTACGGCAGCTTGAATGCTAATACTTTTCGAATTGCAAACTTTCCCGCTATTAAAGACGCGGAGATTGATACCTTAACATCATTTTTAAAGAATTATACATGATCACAATTTATACAGATGGAGCAGCCAAAGGCAATCCGGGACCAGGTGGCTATGGAGTAGTGATGAAAACGAAAGTGAACGGAAAGCCTTACCGCAAAGAAATATCCGAGGGTTTTTTGAATACTACGAATAACCGCATGGAGCTACTTGCTGTAATTGTTGGTTTAGAAGCGTTAAAAAAACCGGGTACTCCTGTTACTATTTATTCTGATTCAAAGTATGTAGTAGATGCTGTAGAAAAGGGCTGGCTTTGGGGCTGGGAGAAAAAAGGGTTTAAGAATAAAGCCAATATAGATCTGTGGAAGCGTTTTATTCCTGCCTTCAAAGCACATAAAGTTAAATTTCAATGGGTAAAGGGCCATGCCGGTATCCCAGAAAATGAGCGTTGTGATGAACTGGCTGTAGCTGCTGCTGAAGGAGAGGGTTTGAAGGTGGATGAGGGTTATCAGTCAAATTAGCTTTTTACAAGTCTAATTTGATTTTTTCAAAATGATCCTACCATCCTTAAGGTTTTCTATTTCCAGCACTTAATCAAACTTTGGCATATCAGCAGAAAAGATCTCTAAGATTTTAAGTAAAAGGTTTTCCTGTCGTTCCTGGACTCTGCTAATGTCCTTTATTTCATTCACCAGCTCCGTTTGTTGGTTTACAAACTGATCTTGTTTGACTACCATTTCTGATAAAAGTTCAACTATTTTAGGGCGTCCTTGAAAATTAGTTTTTTAACAAGTTATGAACTGAAGCTGATCTGTAAAATGGTCAGATTTTTTTATTTGTTGTGGTAGGATTAAATTTTGCGATCTTCGATAAGTACAAATATGCTTTTAAAATAGGGTGA
>JBCCSU010000141.1:0-12071 GCA_039199635.1 Bacteroidota bacterium
ATAGATGTGTATCGTGGAGTTACCCCACTCGAGGTGGGTACCGATGCGCTGGGTGGCGGTATTAACATCATCCCAAAAAAACATGAAGCCACCTACTTAGATGCGACGTATCAGTATGGCTCATTTAATACCCATCGCCCGTCTATAAACCTGTTCCTGATCAATAAAAATGACTTTTTCGTGGGAAGTAATTTCTTCTACAATTATTCTGATAATAACTACAAAATCGATGCCCAGGAACTTGATGAGTTCGCTGGAAAAGCCGTTCGCGTGATCGAAGTTGAGCGATTCCACAGCCGTTTCGAGTCGTATTATGGAGATATTTCATTTGGGCTGCGTAATAAATCGTGGGCAGATGAATTGAAATTTACGGTGATCTACAATGATATTTATCGAGAGATCCAGACTCCCATTCAGTTTGATGAAATTGTAGCCTTCGGAGAACCCTTTGAAACGGATAATGGCTTTACGGGTATGCTGGATTATCAGGTCGGCTTTCTGAATGATCAATTACAGCTAAAATTAAAATCCAACTATGGTCGTTATACACAAACAGTCAAAGATAGCACCCAATTTTTTTACAACTGGTTTGGTCAAAGGCTGGTAACAATGAACGGAAGCGGTGCTGAGATCTTTGGTCGGCCGGCACTCATTGAGATTGACCGAGAAATTTTACTCAACCGCACAACATTAAACTATGAGTTGAGTGATATCCATTCACTAACAGCAAGCCATCTGTACATAGATCAAAATCGCAACGGCAGAAACCAATTCCGTGATCCAGAAAGTGATCCCTTCCGCTTTCCTGCCTTTTTAATACAGCAATACACAGGCTTAGAATGGAAGGCCGACTGGTTAAGTGAAAGGTTAGAAACCCTGATCACCTACAAGAACTACCACCTTAAAGCTGATGCCACCAGCCTGGAAGATACCAACACTGATGACGTTCAGGCAGGATTTGAACAGCGTTCCGTTAACAATAGGTATAATGGCGGCAATGCCGCCATAAAGTACTCTTTCAATACTAATTTCTACGTTCGTTCTTCTTTTGAATACGCGTATCGGCTGCCTGAAGAAGAAGAGCTGTTTGGTAACCAAAGTACCATTAGATCCAATATTAATTTAAGGCCGGAACAAAGCGATAACTATAATATTGGTTTTTTCTACCGCACCAATTTGTTTAAACGTATTCCTCTGGCCATTGAAATGAACGGATTCTACCGCTACCAGCGCGATCGTATCATTTTACTCGCTTCAGGCATTGACCTTGCTCGTTTCTTTAATGAAGAGGAAGTGGAGATTGCCGGAGCTGACGCTTACATTTCGATAGAACCCTCCAAAAATCTACGCGCTAATCTGGCTACTACATACCAGGATGTACGCATGCGCAGCGCGCTAAGCTTTGCCGACCAAGATCAAATCGGAGAGCGGCTACCGAACTTGCCGCCATTCTTTTTAAATGTAGATGTAACCTACGAATGGGGTAATCTCATTGGAGAGGAAGATCGGTTGATGTTTACTTACTATTACGATTTTATTGATCAATTCTCTAGCATCCGAGAAGCTCGAGGCCGAGAAAATATTGAAAATTTTATTCCAACTCAAAATATTCATTCCGCAGAGGTAACGTACACATCAGCTTCACAAGCTTGGAGTATTTCTGCCCGTGCCAATAATGTATTCAGTGACGATGTTTATGACAACTGGCGTATTCAGCGGCCAGGGAGAAATTTTAACCTAAAAATAAGATATGCGCTGGATTAAATATCTCGATATCGCCTACAAGAAAGTCCCACACAGATGGCTGCTGCTAATTTTAGGTTTAGTGGGAATCTCCTGTGCTACGGATAATGCTATTCCTATAAATCCTAATGAACGAGTTGATCTGGGAGAGGAATATGATTATATGCTCTTCACCCGTAGCAGCTCCTCGTCCAATGGCTTTGTTACAGGTTTTGACAGCTTTCCTCCGCCTACAGTAGATGCACCTCGTACACCTTCTACCATCGCCTATCCCGCTATATCAGGCGGGGTTTCTTTTCAAAACTTTGTGGTGAACCAGCAAAAACTCTTTGGCGGTTCCGGGTACCAAAAGGTCAGCCTGAGTGACGATCTCAGCCCGCAGGATGGTAGCATTCTCGAAACCTTTGGTGGGGGGAGCTCCATTGTATTTGCCAATGAAAACAAGGGCTACTATACCGATTTCAACACGATTAATATTCAAATATTTGATCCGGAGACCTATAACCGAATTGGAGAAATTGATATGTCCGAAGCTCCTGTTAATCCCAATAATGGCGCTAACTATTTTAATGATCTTTACATCCGGGGCAATCGTATGTATGCCTGCCTCTATACCGGCCGTACCTTTCCTCCTTTTATTTACGAAAGTGAAATTGGCGCTATTGTCTGCGTCATTGACCTGGATACTGATACCTACATTGGAAGCATCAATAAACCGGGAACCAAATATCCCGGCCAAGCATTCATGCGCTTTAAGTCCAACTCTATTGACGAAAATGGAGATATCTATTTATCCACCCAAGGAGGTTTAGGCCTAGAGGCTTCCGGTGAAAGCACGCCCGCCAAGATCTTACGCATACCTGCGGGTACCGATGACTTTGACGATTACGAATTCATACCTCAGCTGGAAATAGAAGGAGCCGCTCAAGAAACAATTGTGAATGCAGGGTTTCTGTATGTGGGTAATGGGGTGGCGTATACCAATGTGCTCATGGAAGAGCCAACCGTAGATGCCGACTTGGTGAATAAGCCTTTGATGCGATGGGCGAAACTCAACTTGTATGAAAAAACCGCTGAATTAGTTCAAGGTATTCCAGCCAATGCCGGTCTCACCACGGGAATGGCCTATAACTACAATGGCAAAGTACAACTGGTCGTCTACAATGTAGATGAGCAGATCAATGCAATTTATGAGACTGATCCCACTACCAATGTGGCAGAAAGAAAAGTGGATGTGGTAGCCGGTGGGGTGATTTACGGCTTATATGAAGTGCTTGAACCTATTAGATGATTTTAAAACTACTTTATCATGAATAAAAAACTACTTTTTCTCTTTCTCTATGGGTGCTGCGGACTTAGCGCAGCTTTGGCTCAAAACCTAACCAACGGTGATTTTGAAGATTGGGGGGATCAAAGCGTGGATATCTATCGCAGGGCTACCTTTGGTTTTAAACCAGGTACCTGTGAAAACGTAGAAAGCGCATACTCCTTATTTCAGACCTTTGAGGCGGAAGACCGGCCTCTGGGATTCAAAGTATTTGACGATTTCTTTGTTACTAACCCACCTTCTTCTGTTACTCAGGCTACAGATGCAGCAGATGTATTTGAGGGCAATTCTGCCGTACGCCTGGAAGCTAACTCCTTTTTTATAGGTGTAGTAGGACTCTATGATGTGGAAGAACTCGTGCAGGAGGCTCTTCCCATTCCTTATCCTTTTGATGATGTGCCTTTGTCAATAGATGGCCATTATAAACATAGCAGTGGTACTCCTCAAACCTTTGGTGCGGGAACTTGTACAAGACAGGGACCATTAGCACAAGAAACCACCTTTACCGGAGGTTTTGCCGTGTATGCCGTAATGACCAAATGGAATAGTGATGAATCTAAACGCGACACAGTAGCTCACACTTACCAGGTATACGATGATGCAGCAGAATATACCAGCTTTTCTGCACCCATAGAAGTACTACAAGAAAATACCCTTCCCGATAGCCTCATTTTTGTATTGTCATCCTGTCCTGAATTTATCAGTCCTAACCCCATCGCTATTCCAGGCTCAGTTACATTCATTGATAATGTAGATTTCACTTTTTGCGATATAGATAATGCGGTGAGTTTGAATGCCAGAACACTTTCCAGCAACGAAGAGAATGCGGAAAGCTATCAATGGATCGATTGTAATAACGGAAACACACCCATTGCCGGAGCAACCGACAGAACCTTTATTCCGGAGTCCAATGGAGATTATGCCGTTATGGTCACTAAAGGAGCTTGCTCAGAAACTTCTGCCTGTACTTTCGTAGACATCAATTCTTGTAACAGCGCATCTACACAAACTATAGAAGCATGCTTTGAATATACCTGGCTGGGGGACACATTCTTTGAAACAGGCACCTACACGGCTACTTTACCCAATAGTTTGGGGTGTGACAGTTTATTAACGCTGAACCTCACCATTGACACCGTAAATACCATTGTCACACAAATGGACGGTACACTAACGAGTCTCCAGCCCAACGCTACCTACCAGTGGCTCGATTGTGATAATGACAACACGCCTATTGACGGAGCTACGGCTAGCACGTTCACCGCTGATATTAGCGGCAAATACGCAGTAGAAATAACCACTTCTAAAGGGTGTATACAAACTACAACTTGCCAGGAAGTTGACCTCATACTAAGCATCGAAGAAAACACCTTTGGCCACCCGGTGTCTGTTTACCCGAACCCAAGTAATGGATCGATCAGTATTGATTTGGGTGAAAGCTATTCGGAAGTAGAAATAGTGGTCAGAGACCTATTAGGGAACATTCAACTGACCACCATCAAAAAAAATATGCGTCAGACAAGTCTTGAGTTAAATGTTCCTCCTGGGATCTATTGGCTGAGTATGACGAGCAAAACTGGTGCTACGGCTACCGCTCAATTAATCATCAACTAATTATTAATCTAAAATTTTTGAAAACCATATACCGTTATGAACATAAAACTTAAATACCTAACACTAATCGCCTTATTCATCGGCACCGTTCCTCTATCTTACAGTCAGGGAGTGGGCATTAACGAAGATAGTTCACCAGCAGATGCTTCGGCTATACTAGATGTAAGCTCTACCAGTAAAGGGATGTTGGTGCCTCGAATGGCCACATCAGAACGAGAAGCGATAGCCTCCCCTGCTACCGGATTGCTCGTTTTTGATAATGATACGGAGTCATTTTGGTTCTACACTACCGAATGGAGTGAATTAGGAGGAGCGGGAGCGGTCACTCTCTTAAATAGCAACATTATTCTAGGCGAAAATGCCGGAACCAATCTGATCAATACCGATTCTGACATGCCGGGCAGTTCAAATGTTGCTATTGGTACAAACGCACTTTCCACGGCTGAGAGTGGAGGAAATGGCTTTAACGTTGCCGTAGGGTGGAATTCACAACCCTCCACTGGAAATGTAGCTTTCGGAAATCCTTTCGGGTTTTTCTTTTCCTTTGGTAATTCAACACTCGGTGCCAGAACCTTGGAGCAAAATACTACGGGAGCGCAAAATGGGGCTGTAGGTTACCAAGCGATGCAGAATAATACTACAGGATCTGCTAATGCTGCTGTTGGGTCATTTGCGCTAAACAGAAATACAACAGGTAACGGAAATGTAGCTGTTGGACTTAGGGCAGGGCAAGGTAATAGTACCGGAGATGGTAATACCTATATTGGATTTGATGCGGGCAGAGGAACAAATCAGGCCAGTGATGGCGCTGAGGGCAACATGAACGTCACCTTTCTGGGCGCACAAACCGGTGTATCGGATCGTACGATAGACTATTCAAATAGTACCGCCGTTGGCTTTGGCGCTTTATTAACGGCAGATAACCAGGTACGAATTGGTAATGCAGATGTTACCAGCATTGGTGGGCAAGTAGATTGGTCTACTTTATCCGATGGGCGCTATAAAGTAAACGTAAATGAAAACGTTCCCGGTTTGGAATTTATCATGCGCCTGCGTCCGGTAACCTATAATGTAGACCGATCAAAACTTTCTAATAAGTATAAGAGTGCCGATCGCGGCGTTTCAAGTAAAGTAGAAACAGGCTTTATCGCTCAAGAAGTAGAAAACGCAGCACAAAAAAGTGATTTTCAGTTCGATGGGGTAAATCCACCGCAGAACGATGATGATTACTACACGCTGAGCTATGCGAAAATAGTGGTTCCTCTCACTAAAGCGGTTCAGGAGCTTCAATCTATGCTCAACCAGCAAAGTGATGAAATTGCCTCTCTTAAAGCGGAGGTGGAGACGCTAAAGAGTAATGGAAACAAAAGAATTCAAACTGAAGTAAAAACTGCTTCAGCTTCTCTGGACTGAGGTATTCTTGGATTTGAGCATTATGAAAATGAATACGAATCTATTTGGGTACGTACGCACAGCAACCCATTATGGGATGCTGATTTGCCTACTGCACACATTGTCCTTCACTTTTGTCAAAGGGCAGAATACATTGATCATTAATCAAAACACGCCTATGACCTTAACCGGTGAAGTGTCCTTGACTTTTAATGACGTTTCGTTGGTAATTGATGGGGATATTTTTCTTCTTGATCAAGAACCAAAAACCATTGCGGTATATGGCAGTGCCAGCGCTGATAGCCATCGCTTCAGTGGCCAAAGCGTTTTACCGATCGCTAATTTTTTGATGAGGAAGTCAAGAGGTGGGCTAAGCCTTCAAACCGATGCTTTTGTGTTCAATCAAGCGGCTATTGAAGGAGGTATATTGGTACTGGAAGAGAATGCTGTTTTCAATCTGGTGCAGTCTTCCAATGCGAGTATTATGGAATCAGAAGATAGCCGCATTACCGGTGCTGATGGCAGTATTTCTACTTCGTTAGCATTAAATGCTCCAGCTGCAGAAAATGTGGCCAATCTAGGGTTAGAGATCTCTTCTACCGCCAACCTCGGTAATACGGAAATTATCAGAAAGCATAGCCCTGTGATGATCAACGGCAGTGAAGGTATCGCCAGAACATTCGAGATCAATCCGGATAACAACAGTAACCTCGATGCTACTTTGCGATTTTATTACTTTGATGCCGAACTTAATGGCAACGATGAGGCGCAGCTACAGGTATTTCTGGAAGTAGGTGCAGACCTGGTAAAACAGACCGTTACCGACCGAAATACCGATGATAACTGGATTGAAATAGCAGCGGTGGATGAACTCGGTACTTTCGTAATTGGTGCCGACCCCTGTGATCTCATTGATATTTCTGTAAATCTGATTGGCAGAACACTCACCGTATCCGAATCCGGCATAACGTATCAATGGGTGGACTGTGATAACGATAATACCCCCATTGAAGGAGCAACGGCACTATCCTTTGAAGCAATGACCACCGGTAACTATGCCGTTATAGTCAGTACGGAAAATTGTGATGTGCTGTCGTCATGCACCTTTGTAGACGTAGAGGCCTGCAATACTACCGCAGAATTTACCGAAGAAGCTTGCGATAGTTTTAGCTGGCTGGATATGACCTTTACCGAATCAGGAACATACAATGCTACTATTCCAAACCGCATTGGCTGTGATAGTTTATTAACGCTTAATCTCACCATTAACACGGTAGACACGGAGGTGTCAGTCTCTGAAAACACGCTAACGAGTGCAGAACAGAACGCAACTTATCAGTGGCTGAATTGCGATGATAACAATGCTGTGATAGCCGGGGCTACTGCTCAAAGTTTTTCCCCGGAAAATAGCGGGAATTATGCAGTGGAAATTACAAGTGAAAAAGGTTGCGTGGCAACATCTGACTGCCAGCAACTGGATATAATACTTGGAATTGAATCAGATTGGGTGAGAGATATTACACTATACCCTAACCCAGTAGAAAACCGGTTTTCCATTCTATTGGATCAAACCTATCCGAGTGTAAATTTCCAATTACGTGATGCAAGAGGGGTTCTTATAGCGGAACAGCAGTATGAAAATAGTGCACATATAGAATATAGTTTAGAGGTTCGGCCCGGAGTATACTTTATCGAGCTGAACACAGGCGAGAAAAGAGCGAGTTTAACCATTCAAAAAAATTAAATTCATGAACAAAATAGTAAAATATAGCTCATTGGGACTTTTTATGATTGTCATTCTGGGCTTAACGGCTTGTGGTGACGATGATGACGGTCCAACACTAGGCGAAAGACAGCTTCAGGCATTACAAGGCAGTTGGTCAATAAATCAGGATGCTGATGTTACCTTTCAAAATACTAATGCACCCGGGAACTGGTCCGATTTCAGTATTACCTTTACTTCCAATAATACGGTGAATGTATCCGGTTTGCCTACAGATATTGAAGTAGACCTGTTTCAAGTGTCGAGCTTTGAGATCACCGGGGATCAGGAACGATCTTTTACCTTAACCTTTAACGGGCTCGAAAATGAACAAGCCACGGTTAATATTACGGATGACCAGATGACGCTTTCTTTTTCTCTCAGCACCAATGATGATAAGCTGGGGGCAAGAACCTCGGCCATTACGGGTGTTTGGGGTTTTTCATTAACCAAAATTTAACTTGATCTTATGTTCAATCATCTTCATTCTTGGTTTTTTAAAAGGAAACCTAGAGCACCCTTGTCTATTTGAATATAGCAAGTTACTGGTTGAGAGCTAGTTGCATGTTGAATTAGAAGGAATAAACCCCGAAAAAGCTATGATCAGCCTATTTCGGGGTTTTTGATGTATTAAATTGAAGTGCGAGCGACAATATGACACCGCAATTAATCATATAGTAAGAGCCTCTTAAAACTCAAGATTTTTCAACTCCAAAATGATACATTAACTAGTTTAGAGAAACCCGAAAAGTATGACTAAAACGCTATCTTTATCAAAAGAAGGAAGTATGGAAAGTATAGCAGAAATAAAATCGAGTTTACATAAATATATTGTTGATATAGAAGATTTAGAAATTTTGGAACAGGCCAAAGAGTATTTTCAATCAAAATTAAAAAATAAAAAGACCATAGTTGGGTACGCTAGTGATGGTCGGCCTTTGGATACTGAAGCGTACAAAAGAGAAATTGATGAAGCCAGACAGCACGTAAAGGAAGGAAAAACAATCAGTCAGGAACAAATAGAAAAGGCTTCGGAAAATTGGTAGCCGAAAAACGCTTGACAGTTAGATGGACTGACAAAGCCAATCAGTCTCTTGAAGATATTTGCAAAAAAATAAAACAACATTCACCTTCAGCGGCTCTCAGGGTACGGTCAGAAATCTTCAAATCGATAAAGTCCTTACCGCTACATCCTGAGAAATATCAAATAGATGAATATTACCCTCACAACCCAGGAACTATAAGAAGGTTTTTTCGGTGGAGCTACCGTATTATTTATGAAATAAACGAAGAGACCATCGATATTTTGAATGTTATCCATACCAGCCAGGATACGGATAAAATAAAATAAATTATGGACCTCATCTATCTCGCATTCACACGATGAGTTCAGAACGATTCTTTACCGAAGAAGAATTTAATGAGGAATTAGCATTAGGAGCAAATGTTGATACTTTAAAAGAATTTGAGAAAATGGGGCGTCTGAATACAAAAGCTTCAGCGAGTGTGTCTAAAACATTCGTTGAAGCTTATTATCACTACTTCTAGTGACGATAAATTAACTAGTATTAGCGATTGACTGCCCTTTAACCCGCCTCTAACTTTGCATGGTTTAAAGGGGGAGATGATGTTCAGGTGCTTTTTATTCATTTTGATTTTCACGCCATATTTTCTTAGTGCCCAGGTGGTAGTTACGCTAAAAGATATTGACACCGGCGAACCTATTGAAGGTGCACAGGTTACGTTTCTAGAAGGAAATAACGTTCTTTTGGCTGTTGTAACTGATCAGACAGGACAAATAACCGCTAACGTTGACTTACCGGTAACTGTTGAGGTATCTCACATCAGCTTCATAAATAAACGATTTTCAGTAACTGATTCTAAGCAAGTTTTACAGCTTCAGGCGGATAATATATCCTTAGATGAAGTAGTGGTGACCGGACAATTAATGCCGCAGTCCATTGATCAATCAGTTTACACAGTTAATACTATCAACCGAAAGCGAATAGACAATCAAGCCGCTATCGATCTTGCCGATGTTCTGAGCAATAACTTAAATATAACGCTCACGCCTAATAAGGGTGAAGGTAGGACTGGGGTGAGCATGTTAGGTCTTGGAGGTGAGTATGTAAAAGTATTGGTGGATGGTGTTCCCTTTGTCAGTATTGACGGGAACGGTAATAATGTTGATTTCACACAAATTAATCTTAATTCTATAGAGCGTGTTGAGATTGTAGAAGGGCCGATGTCAGTCAGTTATGGTTCTAATGCCGTAGCTGGAGTCATTAACATTATTACCACCCGCGATGTGATGAACCAAGTGTTCATTCAGGAGGAAACAGTGGGGCCTGAATATGGTCTTAAAAGAGGTCGACATGTACAATCCGTAAGTTTAGGTAAGCGCTTGGGAGATAATGTCATCGTCCAGGGCAGCCTACTCAGAAATGATTTCCAAGGATTTTTTAATGGTTTCGAAGGGCAAGATCATACTTTACAGGATGGGCGTAGAGGACATGATTGGTTGCCTAAAATCCAATATAATGGCAACGCATCAGTAAGTCTTGACAACAATAATTTCTTCGTACGCTACCGTTTTGACTACTTCACGCAGCAATTAGACCGTTACGATAAAAATGTATTTGAACTTCCACACGAATCAGGCATCACCACTTTTTACGGTAGAGATAATGAATTCGAAACTAACCGCTTTGCCCATAATTTAATTCTTGAGGGTAATCTCGGTGGTATTTCTTATAACATAGTTTCCTCTCTCAGTAAAGTAGAGAGAAATGATAGATTGCTATTGAATAATATCGCTGCCGGAACAACAGATTCATTGATACAACAAACATCCCGGTTTTTCACCAGTGCTTTAAGCCGTGGAAATTTCACAAATTTCTTGTCAAGCAGTAAGTTGGAATTGGAGATAGGTTACGAATATACCTATGAGGATTTTCAAAATCCGGCAGTTAATCTAAATGAGCTTCCGGCAGAATTACTGGAATCTGGTTTAGGCAGAGAGCGTGCACATTTGCACAACATCGCCGGATTTACAAATCTGGAATGGAGAGTAAACGAAAACTTTGTGCTTCGTCCTGGGCTTAGAATTCTGTATAACGATCTGTACGCTGAGTCTCCTGTTATCTACAACCTTCATGCTAAATACACTCTACCCAAACAGTTTGATATCAGGTTTACGGTAGGTCGTTCTTATCGTACGCCTAGCATTCTGGAGTTGTATGATCACTTTGTAGATGCTAATCATCATCAGGTAGGTAATCCAAATCTTACTCCTGAAGATGGTATGGGCTTTTCGCTTGATCTCAAAAAGAGGTACCATTTAGCTTCTACTAATTTAAGCAGTTCGCTTAAAGTATTTTATAATCGCATTGAAGATAAAATAAGCTTTGAGCAATTCAATGAACAGCCGCCAAAATTCAGACGATTAAATGTTGACCTTTTCCAGACTGTGGGTTTCACATTACGAAATGAGCTGAGATTAAATAAATTGACAGGAACGCTAGGTTTTTCCTATATCGGTCGTTACAATGAATTGCGAAATGATAGGGACTATCTACCGAAGGTATTCTTCTATTCCCCGGAAGTGAACGCTTCAGCGACCTATACCTGGAACAACCCGAATATATCTATATCGACATTTTATAAGTACACCGGAAGAGAGCAACGCTATGTAAATAGAGGAAATGACTCGGTATTGGGTGAAATAGACGCATTCAATTGGTGGGATGCAAATGTAACCTGGTGCTTAAATAAGAATTTGTCATTCCAATCCGGAGTCAAGAATATCTTAAACATAACAGATATAAATTCTACAGCACAGGCAGAAGGAGCGCATTCTGCGGCAGCTACTACCGTGGGTTTAACCTATGGCCGATCCTACTTTTTAAAAGCAACTTTTGATTTTTGAACACCTAAATTTTTTATAACTAAGATGCCAATGATTGGGTATCAAAGCAGATAAATTGATATAACCATGGAACAAATAAATACTATTCTTTTAAGCCGAATTAGGGCCTATTTTACAATTATATTGTTTGCTATTCTTATTTTTTCACTCTCTAGCTGTGGGGACGATGATGATCCGCTCCCCATATTAGGAGCCTCCTTCGAAACCACAGCAGTAGGTATTTCCAATGATTCTGAAGAGGCAAATATTGTGATTACCTTTAGCCGGGCTACTTCTGTTGAAAATTCAATCAGAATTGAAGTAAT
>JBCCSU010000142.1:0-11956 GCA_039199635.1 Bacteroidota bacterium
ACCTAAACCCAATACGGAAAATGCAAAAGTATCAATAGCCTGCTCCGCTTGTGGGTTATTTATAATCTCTTTTAAATCATACGGACCGAGGTACAGAAAGAGATACACAGGAGTTAACACCGCTATCGCTAAAAAGAAATAAGCACCCAGAATACTCATAAACAAGAAATAGCTAATACTAAAAATAGAAGAGCTTATTTTTTCTAAGCGTATGATTTGAGATGTAAAGTCAGGGATATTAAGGACACGATCTTTAAACTTACCTTTGTATTTCAAATTTTCATCCCTAATTCCCCCAGGGAAGACATAACTTAACCCTACTAAACCTATCCAAATTCCCCTAAAAAAGAGATGTAATACTAGTCCGAAAATCAACCATTGAATTCCGGTAATAAGTATTCCCACGAAGTTGTCCATGGCGTTGGTAAGGCCAAATACCTCTCGATTGAAATATAAACGAAATTCATGAAGGTATGCTGGCAGTTGTAAAAGTCCGAATAATACGATGCCGGAAATAAAAATTTCCGGTTCCCAGCTGTTATGTTGTGTTCTTTCAAGCCATTGAGGGATAATGGTCTTTTTCTTTTCCATGGCTCAATATAAAATGATAATTTGATTCTCTTACAGATCAGAAGAAATATCTTGCAGGAGTAAAAAAAGGCTACCCATAATATAAATTTTGTAATATTAAATTAAAATTAATCTCCCTGAAAATCAGTTCAATACCGCATTTTACGTGAAAATATTTAGTAATATTTTGTATATGTGAGATAATAATATTTAATTCAGCATCCTTAATCAACCTAAACATATATGAAAAACCACTACTTACTTGGGAAAGGTATATCCATGTCTTTCCTATTCATTTTACTTACTACAGCTTCGCTTTTTGCTCAGATTGAGCAAGGAGTAGTGCGAGTTAAGTTATCAGAGTCAAAAGCAGCTATGCTGCAGAACACTAAAGTTTCAAAGTCTGGTGGCGGGTATCTACGCACCGGAGATGTTAGTCTGGACGCTGCATTTGCTGAATGCAAAGCCGACGGCTTAAAACGCGTATTCAGGCACGGTGGAAAGTTTGAAGCAAAACACAGAAAACACGGGCTTCACCTTTGGTATGAGATTTCTTTTGATAAAGGAGTTTCTGTAAGTTCGGCAGTTGCCGCTTTTGCCAAGCTTAGTGATGTTCAAGTTTCTGAGCCAATTCACGAGAAAGCGATCATAGGTTACCACCCTATGAAAATGAAGGAAATTTTCTCTCTCAGCACAGAAGCTGATGATCCTCAATATTCAAACCAATGGCATTATAATAACACCGGTCAAACCGGAGGAACCATAGATGCCGATGTAGACTTACCTGAAGCATGGAACCTGGAAACCGGTAACAGTGACATTATTGTAGCGGTTACAGATGGTGGAATAGACGTTGATCATGAAGATCTGGCGGCTAACATGTGGGTAAATACCGCTGAAATTCCAGGAAACGGAATAGATGATGACGGCAATGGCTATGTAGATGATATTAACGGCTATGGTTTTGGCGATAATTCGGGAACTATTCCGGCAGATCCACACGGTACCCACGTAGGCGGAACGGTGGCTGCGGTCACTAATAATGGCATAGGCGTAGCTGGTGTAGCTGGAGGAAGCGGATCTGGAGATGGCGTAAGGCTAATGTCCTGTGCTGCTTTTGGTGCCAATGGCGTAGGAGGGTTTGCGGAAACATACATCTATGGCGCTGATATGGGTGCAGTTATATCACAAAATAGTTGGGGATATACTAACCCTGGAGTTTTTGAACAGGCAGTACTTGATGCCATAGATTATTTTATTGCAGAAGCCGGATTTGACGAGTCTGGCAATCCCGATGGCCCGATGCAGGGTGGGATTGTAATCTTTGCCGCTGGAAATGACGGTCTTGATGCTGAATGGTACCCTGGTATTTATGAACCAGTCTTGGCAGTTGGTGGCACGGATCATAATGACGGTGAGTATACATCTTCGAACCGAGGTGATTGGGTTGAGATGGCTGCTCCTGCGGTGGATGTAGTAAGTACTACACCAGGTAATACCTATTCATCATTTACCGGTACTTCAATGGCCTGCCCTCACGTGTCAGGTGTAGCAGGGTTGATTATATCACAAAATCTTGGGAATATAACACCTACCCAAGTATGGGCTCGCTTAGTGCAAACCACAGATCCACTACCCGGCTTAGAATTTTTTGGGAGTGGAAGATTGAATGCTTTCGCGGCCCTTCAGCAGGACGATGGTGTGGCCCCTGAAGCCATTATCGACTTGGCAGTAGCTGCGAAGGATTTGGCCAGCGTTACATTAACCTGGACCGCACCAACAGATCAAGGTAATGGCTCTGCCACTTCATATGATCTGCGATTCAGCACCTCGGCGATCACAGCGGATAATTTCGATGCTGCAACACCTGTTGAAACAATACCTGGTGCAGCAGTGGCTGGCACAGCCGAAATTTATACAGTATCAGGACTGGCCTCTTCTACTACCTATTATTTTGCACTGAAATCATCTGATTTTTTCGGAAATACATCTGAAATAAGTAACTCGGCCGTTGAAACTACAGATGATCCACCATCGGCATCTTTGGAGCCCTCGTCCCTAACTTCTGACCTTACTACCGGAGAGTCGGAGACACAAAGTATACTCATTACGAATTCCGGTTCTGGTCCGCTTGAATTTGACCTATCTTTAGGTGGAACCACTTTTACACCGGCCACTAGCTCTACGTCTACGCCGAAGGTTATTAAGTCAAGTACTAAAACGCTTACTTCTAAAAAGGCATTTGTAGGCGAGGTATCTCGTTTTTCAGGTGACCAATATGCTACTGGCTTTGAAGATGGCTTCACCCTTGGGGATTTGGATGATCAAGCGGGATGGTCAGCGAATTTTGAAGACTGGTCCGTGTCCAATGCGGATCCATTTAGTGGCTCCAATCATATGTTAGGCATTTCAGAAACATTGCCAGGAGATGCCAATGCTTCGCTCGCATTTAGCCCTAACGTTGGTGTGGGTACGGAAAAGTACTCTTCTGTCAATGCTAAACTTAAAGTAGATAATGATGGAGTAACCTGGCAATTCATACCTCAATCACCTACGGCTGAGCTTGTGGTTACCCGGCTGAGTTTCGACCCCGATGGAGGTGTCAGTATCCTTGATAGTGAAGTGGATGATTTTGTGGTTATCTCCACAGAACTACCGGCAGATTATTTTGATTTAAAAATAGTCGTAGATAGAGCTTCTTTCGATATGAATGTTTATTTCGATAATGAACTAGTTTACGTTGGAAAGGCGGTCACCGGTGATATAGAGCAGGTTGTGCTATTATCCTTAATGGAGGAAGAAGGTAACGAGTTTTCCATGGACGATGTCATTATCTATGATGGCGTACTGGACACTTATCCATTTCTAAGTTCAGGTGTTGAAAGTGGAGTAATAGCTGGCGGAAATGAGCAAGAAATAGACATTACTTTTGACGCAACCGGTCTGTTTGGAGGCACGTATGCCAATGAAATTCAGATTTCAACTAACGATCCGGCAAACCCTGAATTTACTGTGCCTGCGGTCCTTATGGTCACTGGTACTGGAAAGCCGATTATTGCCACGGATCCGGAAGCACTGGCTTTTGGAGATTCATTTATAGGAGGTACAACAACCCAAGAATTGACTATCACTAATAATGGAACTGAAATCCTGAATGTGACTGATTTAAGTACAACGGGTGATTTCAGTGTTGATAACAGTAGTTTCTCTTTATTACCTTTTGAAAGTGAGGTCATAGTTGTCGCCTTTTCACCTACTGTTTTAGGGGTGTTAGAAGGTGATTTGATCATTACGAATAATGATACAGTTAATCCTCAATTAACGGTTGACCTATCCGGTAGCGGAGTAGAAGCTCCAATTATAGCCGTTAACCCATCTGAATTGTCAGCAGAGCTAGATAGAGGTACTTCCACAACGGAGATATTAACTATCACCAATAACGGTGTGGCTGCTTTAGATTTTACTGTTGAAATTGGAGAGGTAGCCGAAGAGGTTTCTTCAGTAACCATAGACATTGCTGCTGCTAAAAGTTCGCTTAGTGTTTCTAATAACCTCGTGAAACAATCAGTGTCTAATTCATTTAGGGGAATGTCCTTGACCTCGGATGTACAACTAAGCGCAGGTGAATTAAATGTATTGGTATTAACGCCTGATGATGATGTTTCTGATCTTGCTACTACGTTAGACGCCTTCCCGGACCTAAACATTTCTACATATCCTAAAGCTGACCTTCCAGCGATAGCACTGGCAGATCTTACAGCCTATGACCTAGTGGTAACCAGTAATAATACACAGTGGCTTGCTTCTGGTAATGTAGATCCAGCTTTAATTGGAAATCTTCTCGCAGATTATATTGATCAGGGAGGAAAAGTGATTGCCAATAGCTTTGCTTATGATTACTCGGACTGGGCCTTAGGTGGCCGCTTTATTTCTGAAGGTTATGGACCTTTTACCGGAACCACCGATGACTTTTCCGGAAATAATTCGCTAGGTACTATCGTAGCTCCGGATCATCCTGTAATGGCTAACGTTACTTCCATTACCACTAGTTACTTATGGCAAGACCCATCACTAGCTGATGGAGCCATTTTACTGGCAGATTGGGCTGATGGGAATCATTTTGCAGCGGCCAATGAAAATGTAGTAGCGCTTAACATTCTGCCTAGCGATGGTGACGGTGTACCCGGTTGGACTGGTGATCTAGCTACACTTTATCATAACGCAGCACTCTGGCTTACCGGCTCCGGGTTTGTGTCGATCGATACAGAAGAAGGTACCTTAGCCCAAGGAGAGTCTGCGGAAATTACCGTAACTATCAGCGCGGAAGGCTTGGAAGCTGGCGTTTACGAGGCACTTGTCAATGTCATTTCAAATGATCCGGTGAACGGTACAGTAGGGGTACCTGTGGAATTAACGGTCATTGGCCCTGCGATATCGGCAAATCCTGAACAGTTGGAAGCGACTGTATTACAGGGATTAGCTGAGACCCAGACCCTCACCATTAGTAATAACGGCTCAGCCGATGCAGAATTTGTTATTGATATTGTCAATAACTCTGGTGCTGCAGAAGTAAGCCTGGCCATTGACGATTCTCCCAGAAGAACAGAAGCCTACAGCGGACCAGCCCTTGGCTTTGCCGCTGCTGTCGATAAAGGTATTTCACAATTAGCAGCCGGTGACGAAGTCTACGCTACAGGCTTTGAAAACTTCTCCATTGGTAATATTAATGGACAACAGGGATGGTCAGGTGAATTCGGTAACTGGCGTGTAGAAAGTAACGAACCAAAGAGTGGTACTCAACACTTTGAGGCAGTATCTGATGGTTTTGGAAGGTCAATTGCCATCTCACCGTTACTCACCCTGGGCGAAGCGGAAGTCACTACAGCTTCCATGGATATTTATTTAGAAGAGGGTGCTTCCTGGTGGATCTCTACTGAAGGCGCTACAGCCATAAATGCCAGGGTAATATTTGATACGGAAGGAAGAGTAGTGATGATATCTACCAATAGCGCTGGTGACGTTCTGTTGGATACGATACAGTATAATTTACCTAATGAATACTTCAATATTGCTTTTGAGGTAGATAGAAGTACTTTAGACTTCAAATTTTACATTAATAGTACTGAAGTTTTTGCAGGTACTGCTTTTTCCGGAGATCTTACCAATGTGGTTGTACTATCACAAATGGAGACTGCGGGCCCATTGTTCAGAATGGATAATTTGGATGTTTATGAAGGTATTTATGTGCCAGACTTCTTAACCTTATCTAACATGTCAGGTCTAATTCCTGCTGGTGGAAGTATAGATGTCGAGGTTACTTTTGACGCTTCTCAAGTTGCCTTCGGTACGTATTTGAGAGATATTCAGGTGTTTGTGGATGGTTCTGCATCGACCGATCTAGTGGTGCCTACCACGTTTAATGTAACCGGTGCGGCTTCCGTTGAAGTTACCCCACAAGTGCTAGAACAAGAGGTCAATTACCAAGAATTGGAAACTACAGAGTTTGCTATTCACAATACCGGTGGCCAGCCCATTAATTTTGGAGTAAACGTTTTTGGTGCAGATCTGGAAGATCAAAGCAGAGAGCTGGCAGAGAGTACACGTCCTGAAAAGTCAGGAGAAAAGTACGATCAATATATGAGCCATGTCGCGTTGCAGAAGATATCACCTTCCACCACACAACTCATGGTGGGAGAGACGTTAATGTCAGAAAGCTTTGATGGAGCTACATTCCCACCAGCCAACTGGACTATAGTAGATAATGAAGGAGAAGGTGTTCAATGGGACATGCTGGCAGCTCATAATCTGGAGAATTGGAGTGGTGCCGGCGAGGCCGCATCGGTGCATAGTGATGCTGCCGGAGAATTGGAATATGATACGGAATTGATAACACCTGCCATAGATATAGACGGCAGAACCGGCGTAGCTGTCCAGTATAATGCCAATTACATTAACTTCCTAAATGAGGATTATTTAGACTTGGACGTAACCACTGATGGTGGTACTACATGGACTACAGTGCTCAGCTGGAATGAATCACATGGCACCTTTTATGGAGCTCCGGGAGAGTTTGTTTCTGTAGCACTTGATGACTATGTGAGTGGTGCCAGTACCATGCAATTAAGATGGCGATATTATAATCCAAATACCGGGGATTGGGATTTCTATGTGCAGATTGATGACGTGGAAGTACTGGCTGATGCTAATACCTGGCTTACAGTGAGTCCTGCTATTGGTTCCATACCTGTGGGTGAAAGTCAGACGGTTACAGCTACTTTTGATGCCGCAAAAGTTGATCCAGGTCAGTATTTTGCGGGTATTTTGATCAATAGTAACGCTTCAAATACTCCGGTGGCCTCAGTCTTTTCGATAATGAATGTATTAGAGCCTGCGGCGATCGTGGTGAATCCAACAGAGCTAGAGCAAGTTTTGGTTACAGGATTTTCAGAAACCCAAACGCTATCTATTACCAATGACGGCGAAAGTGTATTACGCTATGAGTTGGGCGGTTTCTTAAAAGATGCGGCTGTGGTTTCAGTCAAAAAGGAACAAGGAGAGCGCATAGAAACCGTAAAGCGGACATCTCGTTCAGAAGTAGAATTTACCTCTGGTATAGAAGCTATTGATGTAATAACAGTTAAAAAGTTTACCACCGATCCTGTTTATGGAACTGACTTTGAAAGTTTTGATCTTGGTAATATCAATGGTCAGAACGGTTGGTTCGGTCAGTTTGGTAATTGGACTGTTGAATCTGAGAACTCTGATAGCGGAAACCAGCACTTTAGAGGCTTAGCCGATGGTTTCGGCCTATCAGCATCGGCTTCACCGAATGTTGGGATAGGTACTGAAGCCATATCATCATTTACGGCTGATGTTCATCTAACAGGAACAGGGGTGACCTGGCAGATTATCCCACAATCTGCTACGGATGAGACCGTTGTAACAAGAATTCAAATGACAGCTGAAGGTGGCTTGGAATTACTGGTAGACGATGGCACCGGAACCCCGGTATTTGAATCACTTGGAGATGTTCCTTCAGATTACTTCAATTTGAAGGTACAGAGTGACAGAGCTACAAGTGTAATTGATGTTTTCATTGATAAAGAATTGGTTTATAGCGGGCAGGGGTTCGCTGGTGACATAGAAGAGGTGATTGTACTTTCGTTAATGGAAGAAGCTGGGCCAACATTGGATATTGATGACATGAATATCTGGGATGGCGAAGCTCCGATACCGTTCTTATCCACTAATCCTGAATTTGGAAATGTAGCTGCGGGTGAGACTGTGGATATTGAAGTTACTTTTGATGCAACCTACCTTGAAAAAGGTATTTACTCTGATAACATCTTGGTGTTTAATAACGATCCGGAAAGCTCAGTAGTAACCGTACCCGTCACCTTAGAAGTAATCAATCCTCCTGCAGTACAGGTAGATCCTGAAACCATAGAAAGCACTGTCTTTGTAGGTTCAACTCAAGATCATAATATGACCATCACTAATACAGGGGAAGCAAATCTCAGGTTTGGTTTTGCTGGTTTTGGAGATGCACCTGAGCCTGGAGTTTTTGCCAAACAGAGCAGAGAACTATCAAATAGGGAGCTGCAGAAACTGGCAAGAGATGAAGAAGGGTCAAAAATTCAGATCAATACTACACCTATTCGCTTCATGGAAGGAGAAGAGCTCTTATCTGAAGATTTTGAAGGTGAGAACTTTCCACCAGACGGCTGGTCTGTGGTAGATAATGAAGGCAATGGCCTTATTTGGGAAGCTTCTTCTGATAATTATACCGGAGGCCTGGGCAATTCAGCTATGGCTAATAGCGGAGCGAATGAAGATGTAGAATATGATACTGAGTTACGATCACCGGTCATCGATGTAGACGGCAAAGGAGGGGTAGTAGTACAGTATTACGCTAATTACCAAAACTACTTGAATGGGGACTTCCTGGATTTGGACATCACTACTGATGGAGGAGCCTCATGGACTAATGTTCTGAGCTGGAACGAAGACCATGGAAGCTTTGAAAGTGTGCCAGGTGAATATGTAACTGTAGAATTAGATGATTATATTTCTGGTGCTGCCTCTATGCAGTTGAGATGGAGATATTATAATCCAAATACCGGGGATTGGGATTGGTATGTGCAACTGGATGACATTCAAATAATTTATGAAGGTATCCAATGGCTTACCATTGATCCGGGACAAGGTGTTTTAGGTGAAGGGGAATCTATGAACCTGAACGTTACGTTTAACGCAACCGAGGTAGAGCCAGGTACTTATACAGAAGAACTGTTATTGCTTACCAATGTACCAAATGAACCTCAGAAGACGCTAGAAATGACTATGATAGCAGCTATCGTAGAACCATTAGAACTGGCGGCTACTTGCTCCGATAATCCTGATGCTAAAAGAAGATGGGAGGTGAATAATCCAAATGCCTTCGATGTAGATGCTTTCTGGTTTATCATTGGTTCTGCCGTGAACGATAGTATTACACTATCTCCTGGTATCAATTATTTCAGTAGTCCTACTCAAACGGATAGATCTAATAACCTCAAAATTAGATGGTTGGATCATACGGCCTCTTCCAATGAAGCAGTGGCTGAAAGCAGTGATCTCCCTTGTTTAGTAGAAAATCTAAACTTGACTTCTATGTGTAGTAATAACCCGGATATCTTCAGAAGATGGAGAGTTAGAAATCCAAATCCATTTCAGGTTATGATAAATTGGAATGTGGTAGGTACTACACAAAGTGGTATTATCTATGCGGCCGGTAATGAAGACACTTTTTTCTTTACTGAGGCTATTGAAGGTGCCAATACCACAATCATCAAATGGTTAGATCAAGATGGCGAAGAGCGCCAAAACGTAAAAGCGTCAAGCGGAGAAGTTTGTGATGTAGATAATTCATGTGCCGGAGGCGATGTCATCGCATTTGAACAAGGAGCAAAAAGAAATGGAAAAGCTATTTCATCCAGAAGAAGCGATGCTGCGAATGCCATCGGAGCTCCACAGCAAGCCGATGGTTATAACTTTGTGTCTCTAGGTTTTGGTGGTAGTATTACGATCAAGTTAAGCAACACAGTGGTAGATCAACCTGGAAATGACTTTATATTAATAGAGACTTCTTTCCGAGATACAAATAAAGCATGTTCATCTTATCCTGAAACAGCAGATGTTTTTGTCTCCCAAGATGGCGAACAGTTTATCTTGGTAGGTGAAGCCTGCAAGGATACTGAATTTGATATAGCCACCGCTGGCGTAATGGATATTAGCTACATTAAAATAGTTGATACTTCTGATCCTGCTGATTTCAAAGGAAATGCAGATGGTTTTGACGTAGATGGTATTGCCTGTATGAATATGTATTCTTCACAGTCAGCGCCTTTTGCTCAGCGACAATCAGAGAATAATGTTCCGGATGAAGAGGGTGAAGCAGGAGTGGTAACATTCCCTAATCCTTTTAGAGATCAGATAGCTGTAACCATGGAAGTTGAAGCAGACGGTTGTTATGACTTGATTGTACATGATCTGTACGGTGCGGAAGTATATAGAGGTGAAACCACGTCCAGTTTTGGCCAGATCAAGGCTGAAATAAATGCGAAAGGTTTCGCGGATGGTACCTATATGCTTACGATTGTAGCTAAAGATGAGTCCACGAGAACTACTCATTTGATGATTAAGAGATAGTTTTTACTATTAAAATGCTGTAAAATAAAAGAGGTCGATGTATAGCATCGACCTCTTTTTGCTCTAAAAAAGTCAACCTTGATAATTCCTTTTCAAGTAAAATCTATCTATATCCCTCAAAATGGAAGTTTTACCGGCTACACTGAGCATTACGTACCCAGGATTTTATTTTTTTGATCTATTTCGGGGTTCTCAATGATCTAAAGATTGTTCATTTTTTGCAATCGATCAAAAAACCCAGCCTGACCGGCCGGCAGGGAGCCAAAAAAATCTTGCCCGTTACAAGGTCTTCCGAGAACGTATGCCACTATTAATCAACGTGTTACCACCACGGACTTGAGTTAATACCGTGCAACTAGCCTAGTACTACCACGACTGTGTAACAGGCTAATCAAATTCTAGTGAACGCTAAAAATCCCACTTTAACCCATTAGTTAAAGAATAAACTAAATTGTTAATTGGGATTAAAGGTCTGTCTTCATATTGAAGTGAGAAATTAGTTAAAAAAGATAGACGTTCTGTTACTTTGACTTTCAGCAACGCATCTCCGCTTATCCTACTTCTGAAAATATCTGACTCGGCATCAAAACCACCTTGGTAGTAGGCAATAAGATCAAAAGATACAAAGTCATTAAAAGTAAATTGAGAACTGATGTAGCTCGAATTTTTAACAATATTTCTTTCAATAGCCATTTGTTCGTTGTCTAGTGGTCTCCAGCGTTCAGATTCTATCATAACACCGGTACCCGCATGAATTTTAACCTCTTCATCTTTATTAACATTTAACCGAACTCCTCCACCGTTCAAAAACCGGTAAGGCATTCTTCGCCCATCGTCATATTGAATTTGGGTAAACGACTCGTAAGACAATTTACGCTTTCGTAGAAAATTAATTCTAAAATGAGCATAACCGGTGCTGATCAGAGGCCCCCCGGTACTTTTGAAATAGTTGATAGTATTGATAAGGATGTACGCATGATGCTCAGATAAGTAAACCAAGTCGCCATGGGCTACTAAACCCCTGAATACTACTTCTTCTGCGTTAGTGGTACTTCTATTGTTTACATTAAAATCGATATTGACGCTACCCATCCAATACTTAGCAGAATCCGAATCTATATCTTCCTTGTCTACCTTAAGGATTTGACTAATACTAACAATGGGGAGGAATAAGATCAAGATCATTAAATATTTCATGACAGCAAAACTATACAACTACATGCAGTAGAGAAACGATAACTATGCTGCATTGGCAGTAGAATAAAACTATATTTGCATTATTCTATTGGGGCCGACCGGTTTCGACAGGATGAGTAATTACGTGTATAAGCATGCAGGCTCATGAGGTGAGAGCCTTAAAAGATAGTCTCACAATCTATTTGGCGAATCTAATTACGCCATGGCTGCCTAATCTCGAAGTATAGTAGAGATTTTCGGGTCCATCGCCAGACGCGGTGCCCCAGCCACATCCTTCAAGGCTGACGTTCTACAGGTCTTGTTTTAGGGTGTCGAAACGGTAGAACTAGTTTAGGTAGGGTCGTGATGCCTGAATGAAATTTCCGCGAATAAGGTAAAGTTGGGTTGTCATCTACCGGGCTTTATTCGAAAAAATAAAGTATGACTAAGCATGTAGAAGGCCCGATAATTTCCTTCTCTGGACGAGAGTTCGAATCTCTCCGGCTCCACATTTAGCCCG
>JBCCSU010000143.1:0-11788 GCA_039199635.1 Bacteroidota bacterium
ACAGTACCTGGTTTCCTTATATTGACCGAAATCCTCAAAAGTATGTAGATAATATTTATAAGGCTGATGCTGAAGATTTTATAAAAGCTGAGATTAAAGTGTATGGTAGTTCAGTAATCGAAATAGGAGAAGATCAGGATATGAATATACCTCTTGATCTTTATAAAAAATAAATCTGGTCGTCTATTCATCCACGGTCTGTTTCTTAGCAGACCGTAGATAAATTTACCTTGTTCAAGTACTAGCTAATAGCGCCTGTCACCCTTTTCATAAAATCATTTAAGGCTTCTTTTTGGGGTTTACCTGATTTCATATCAGCGCGTACCTCCAGCGCTCCAAATAAGTTAGAGATCAGCTCGCCGATAACCTCAAGCTCTTCATCTTTGATGCCTTTAGCTTCGCTGACGTGTTCTAATAATTCGATGGTTTCGTTAACCCAGTCCTCATCATGGGTTTCTATAAATTCTACAGTATGTTTAATGAGCGGTAGTCGCATATTTTTCAAATTTCTGCAAATATGAAAAATTGCTGGGTATTAAAAGGAGAACAGCTATTGATTAAAGCAATACTCTGATAAAACCTATCGTTTGTTTAATCATTAATTAATTTGAATTAAAATGATTGAACAATGCTGGGATTGTCACGTTGTTTTTAAAAGTAAATTTTTGTCAGTTCAGGTCAAGCATAATGTCTCCAAACCGGCGAGCGAAGAGCACCTCATTCTTTTGCTTAAAAGCCAAGATAAGCGAGCTCTAGAGCTAATTTTTGATAATTACTCCACGGTATTACTGAATGTTATTAGTCGTATTGTAAAAGACAGAATGATGGCTCAAGATGTACTTCAGGAGTCTCTGCTCAAGGTATGGAATCATTCAGCTACGTATAAAAATGATCAGGGTAGTTTATTCACTTGGCTAGTGACAATATGTCGGAATACTGCTATAGACAAAACAAGAACTAAAGATTTTAGACTTACACAGGAATCCAGAACCTCACCTGAACTCGTATTCATAGAAAAGGCCGATGAAAATGATGAGGTAGAACAATGGTACACCAGGCAATTAATCAATCAATTACCTCCAAATCAAAGGAATTTAATAGATTTAGCTTACTTTCAAGGTTTTACTCAAAGAGAAATAGCAGAAAATCTGGAGATACCACTTGGTACTGTTAAAACCCGAATTAGGTTAGCATTAGCACATTTGAGGTCTATTATTTAAGTTGGATATAGAAGAATATATAGCATCAGGAATCTTAGAGTCCTATCTCATGGGTGAGCTAAATGAGCAGCAGATGATTGAAGTAGATCAAATGGTGCAGCAACATCCGCAGGTGCAGGAGGAACTTGAAAAATTGAGGTTGGCTATAAATCAATACGCTAAGGCATCGGATAGGGAACCCAGTCGGGAGATACTGAATAAGGTACTGGCAGGGTCTATAGATTCGCTACCAGATATTGATACCGTTTCCACTGAAGTGCAGCACAGAAAACCTATTTGGGCTATGGCGGCCACCTTCTCTCTTTTAGTAAGTATTGGATTTAACATCTATTTCGTGTCCGAATTGGGCGAGAAGCGAAATCAGGTAGAGGAATTGACCATACAAAGAAATTTACTGGCGGGTCAGGTAGAAAAAACGATCCAACAACTTGAGTACGCTGAACTTCGAGTAGCACATTTCCTTAATGATGACAATGTACATGTGCGAATGGATGGATCAGAATTGTCTCCTGAGTCTTTTGCTAATGTATTTTGGAATAAAAAATCGAATGCTGTATTCATAAGTGTAGATAATCTTCCTGAACCACCACATGGACATCAATATCAGCTTTGGGCTATCAAGGAAGGACAAGCACCTATAGACGCGGGTATTTTTGATCATAATAATCTTATTCAGCGGCTTAAGATAATCCAAGGAGAGGTTTTAGCCTTTGCCGTTACGTTAGAAAAAGA
Source organism: Bacteroidota bacterium (assembly GCA_039199635.1). Taxonomy (GTDB): domain Bacteria; phylum Bacteroidota; class Bacteroidia; order Cytophagales; family Cyclobacteriaceae; genus Fulvivirga. The sequence goes on from JBCCSU010000143.1 coordinate 1,953, forward strand.
GGGTGGCACCTCAAATGCCACTGTGGAAAATACGTATGTCAAAGGATTTTTGAAAAAAAGTTGATCACCTGAAATCCAAAACACTTACTGAAGTCGTAAGTAGAATGAATCAAATAAAACATTCTAATTATGAAAACTCAAAAAGTAAAAGTATTTGTATTAAGTCTTGTAGTCTTTGCTTTCTTAGGAAGTACCCACATTAAAGCGCAGACCAAAGATATCGTAGACCTTGCGGTAGGTAATGACAACTTAAAAACACTAGTAGCGGCTGTAAAAGCCGGTGATCTTGTAGATGTACTTAAAAGTGATGGTCCTTTCACCGTATTTGCCCCCACTGATGCGGCTTTCGCGGCATTACCTGATGGCACTCTGGAATCACTACTGAAGCCTGAAAATAAGGACCAACTAGTGGCTATTTTAAAGTATCATGTGGTAGCTGGAAAAATTATGTCAACAGATCTCTCCAATGGACAGCGTGCAGCAACTGTTCAAGGTGAAAAGATTAAAGTTTCTATAGGCAGCGCAGGGGTTAAAATCGATGATGCCAAAGTAGTGGCGGCTGATGTTAAAGCTAAAAATGGTGTAGTGCACGTTATCGATCAAGTCATTTTACCTCCTTCAATGAAATAAGAGTTAGGTTGTTGTTGAGATTGATGGGCTGTTTCTTTTAGAGGCAGCCTTTTTTTATAGATGTAATTTCATTCCCTCATGACTGGCTGCAAAGCCCAATTTTTCATAGAATCGAAATGCGTCTGGTCGAGTTTTATCTGTGGTGAGTTGTAGTACATGGGCGCCTTTTACTCTTGCTCTTTCAATGGCCCATTTAAAAAGAGTTTCGCCTAACCCTTTACCCCGTTGATCTTCGCGAATACGTACGGCTTCAATCTGAGCGCGGATTCCACCTTGATAGGTCAAGTATTGGATAAAACTTAATTGAAGGGTACCTATGATCTCATTATGGTCTTCAACGACCATAAGTTCCTGGTTGATATCTTTTTCAATTTTATCGAACGCCTTGAGATAGGAATTCGGTAGCGGATCGCTGAAATTTTCACGTTTTTTACCCAATTCATCATGGGCTAGCATCTCCACAATGGAAGGGATATCACTTTTTCTTGCTTTCCTAAATATCATTTATCTTTCTAATAAAAGTTGTAAATTTCAGCAGCTATGAACGAACTACCATTGGCAAAGGATGCTGTAACTACGCAATTTGTCGTATCTATGATTTCCATAATTCATTTCATGTGGCTCTCAACTATAACCCACAATCTAGCCAAAGAGGCCGCTTAGCATCAAAAAACTCTTCATACCCATAGAGATTATAAAACCAATATCAAAACGGTCTCTTTTTTTTAATATCAGTGTAGCTTAAAACTTACTAGCTGTTATCTAAAGTTATTGTTAATCATTCTTTGTTAGTGATATAACAGGGTTCATCTTATAAGATCTAATCGTTTGTGAAGTAATTATGCTTAATGTGATGCAAATCAGAATTAGTATTGCAATAGCCGGCATCCACCAGGTAATCTCGATCCTAAAAGCATAACTCATGAGCCAACTGTTACCTATAAAGTATATAAGTGGCAAGCTAATGATTGATGCTACTACAATTATTCCTGCAAACCCTCTACTCAATAGATAAAACACATCTACGCGTTCTGCTCCCAGTGTTTTCCTTATACCTATTTCTTTGACTTTGTGGACAGCCGTGTAGTAGGCCAAGCCAATAAGGCCCATGGTAGCCACAAATACGGCCAGGGCAGAGAAGAGAGTAAAAGCTTTCATGTATTGATTGTCACGAACATATTGATTAGCATAGAAATCATCGAGATAGAAATAATTAAAGGCGTTACCAGAGAACATATGTGCCCAAAGTTTTTTGAGCTGATCGATATCGCTATGGCCAATTAAATCGTCAATCTTCAAATAAAAATAGGCTTTCGGGGCATTCCGAACTTCAAAAATTATAGGCTGAAATTCTCGTTGCAATGAATATTGATGGAAGTTTTCAACTACTCCAATGATCTCAGGAGTGCTATTCATTCGGTAGACAATCTTTTGACCAATGGCTTCCTCGGCAGATTCAAAACCAAGTAGACGCAGCGCTTCTTGATTGATTACGACCGAATATACATCTGAAGGGCTTTCTGCGTCAAATGTTCTTCCACTAACTAGGGCTACTTTGAAATATGACATAAAATCGTAATCAACTTGAGAAAAATAGTAGGTATTAGCAGATTCCTCAGGGTCATTAACTTTTCTAACATAACCTGTTGCTCTACCTCTTATATCTTTACCTGGTATGAAGTTGGCAATAGTGATTGCGCCCAAACTATGTAAACGAAGTGCTTCTGTTTTAAAATTTGTCAAACTTGACTCATAAATTGAATCTGTGTCGAATCCAATTCTAGGACCGTTAATTACCAATGATCCATCGATATCAAGTCCAAGTTCTTTGGCCCTCATGAAATTCAGCTGGCTGTAAAGAATCACCGTACACCCTATTACAAGAATAGATACCGTGAACTGAAATACGATCAGAGTCTTACGAAAAGTTGCTTTTGATAGCCTTTGCCTGGCGTTTGATTGAATTGTTCTGAAAGGTTTTAACCTTGATATGTAAAAAGCCGGGTAAGCACCTGAGGCTAGGGTACCGGTACCTATCAGAAAAACTATCAGAGCTAATGTTGAAAGATTGAACAGGTTGACTACCAGATCAAATCCTATGAAGGCTGTCAAAAATGACTGGGTAATAATTACCAGTACAATTCCAATGATCATTAATAAGCAGTTGATAACGAACGCTTCAGTGAGCAATTGATAAAATAAATGCGATGAATTAGCCCAGTAGATCTTACGTATGCCTACTTCTTTTTGCCGATTGATCGCTTTGGCCGTTGAAAAGTTTATATAGTTCGTTCCAGCGATCAATAGTATAAGTATGGCCACCGTTGCTAGTAACCAGTTCACTTTTTTATTGCCGTTTATTTTAATCTCGTCCACCAAGTTTGAGTTTAGGTGAATGTCGCTTAACTCCTGAATCTCCAATTCGATGCCTTGATCAGGACGATATTTTTCAGCAATGATGGGTAGCTGATCGTAAACCAAGTCAATTTGAAATATTTCATTTAGCTTAAAATACGTGTAAAATGAACTGCCCCAGTTATTCAACTCTTGTTCTATATTTTGATAAAGACTAAAGGAAATTAGCATGTCAAAATCCAGATGGGTATTGGTGGGAAGGTCCTCGATAATGCCCGTTATTGTATATGTAATTGTGCGTTGATAACCGTTTTCAGTCCAAAACCCGTAAGCACCGTCAATTTCTAATTCTTTACCTATTGGATTTGCATACCCGAAGTACTTTTCTGCTAAAGTTTGAGTCAATACAATAGACCTTGGCTCTACCAGAGCAGTTTCTGCCGTTCCATAAATGAACTCAAATTCAAACAGTTTAAAAAAATTGGGGTCGGTTCCCATAACCCTTTCTTCTCGAAAAAGTGATTCACCTGCCTTGACAGTTATATTACCTTCAGCCTTATGTAACCTACATGCAGTTTTTACGATCGGCATAGTTTGCTTCATTTCATAGGCCAGCCTAGAGAAGGTCTGGGCACTTTCTATAAAATCTGTGCCTTGGCGAATATTTTGGCTGACTCTATACATCTTGTTATGGTCTTTATGGAAATGATCATAGCTCCATTCGTGTGAAAGGTATTGTGCAATGAGCAAACAAGAGGCTAAGCCTACGACTAATCCGGCTATATTGATCGCTGAAAAGGCAAAATTCAGACGTATATTTCTAATGGCGAATTTAAGATAGTATCCAATCATGAAGTTGTTATTAATTCTATTATGCTTTTGAGTTGAGTAGAAACCAAACACCAGATGAATAGTATCTACCCAATACATCATCCAGGCATATACTTGTCCTTTACTTTCCAGTCTTTCACTATGGACTTCTTGTAGGTCTCCTAGAAATTCTTCGATAAGAGAGGCCGGAATAAATCGGGTTAGTAGTTGATTGGCTAATTTTGGTGTTTTAAAATTAGCCATTAGCTACTTGTTTTCATTTGAGGAATTAGCTTCCACATGCTTTGCCTAACCTCTTGACTGGCTTGTAGCTGCTTTAGTCCGGAGGCCGTTATTTTAAAAAGCCTCTTTTTTCTATCACCTCGTTTATGTGTATTTCCTCCCATTTCAGATTCCAGCCACCCTTTGTCTTGTAGCCTGTAAAGTGTAATGTGGACGGCACCAAGTAATATACTCCGCCCGGAGTGACGCTCCACTTCCCGTTTGACAGAAACACCATACGCATGACCTTCTAAAATGCAGACAGCAAGCATCACAAGCTCCTCGAATTCGCCTAAACCTTTATTTTTCATTATTTATATACATTGTATAATATACAAAATTATAACTAATAACGATGACATCGTAATTTGGTTATAGTTTTTTTGTTTGGATAAGATGGTGCTATCAGTATATTTGATAGATATGGATTACCAGAGAATTTTAGAGGAGGTGAGTGAAGAAGTTCGGCCTTTGCTAAGCAAGGGAAAGGTAGCAGATTATATTCCGCAACTCGCTACTATCGACCCCAACAAGTTTGGTATGCATCTACAATTTATTGATGGACGAACTTTTGGGGTACGGGATTGTGATGAACGCTTTTCGATTCAAAGTATTTCTAAAGTTCTTATGCTTTGTATGGCTGTGGGTAAACTTGGAGCTAGTGTATATGAAAGAGTTGATGTTGAACCTTCAGGTGATCCGTTCAATTCACTGGTGCAGCTTGAATATGAACAAGGTATTCCAAGAAATCCTTTCATTAATGCAGGAGCACTAGTGATCACGGATATGCTCATAGATGTTTTTGAAGACCCAAAATCAGCTTTTCTGAATTTCATTCATAGTACGTGCGCCGGTAATAATATTGGTTACAACCCTGTCGTTGCAGCATCTGAGAAAAGGTGTGGTTTTAAGAACTCGGCCATCGTTAATTTGATGAAATCCTTTGGAAATATTAAAAATGACATCGACAGGGTATTGGACCTATATTATGATTTTTGCTCCATTGAGATGAATTGCCGCGAACTGGCTTTGTCCTTTTGCACTATTGCAAACCACGGAAAAGGCATAGCTGATAATAAAAAGTATTTAACAGAAAGCCAATTCAAGCGTATTACTGCCATTATGATGACTTGCGGGTTTTATGATGAGGCGGGTGAGTTCGCTTTTCGTGTTGGGCTCCCTGGTAAAAGTGGAGTAGGAGGTGGAATAGCTGCAATTTTACCCAACAAGTTCAGCATTACGGTATGGAGTCCGGGGTTAAATAAACAGGGTAATTCATTAGTGGGAATGAAGGCATTGGAGCTATTTACGACAAAGACCGGGTTTTCGGTTTTTTAGGGTTGCCTCACAAAGGTTTTAGCGTCTAACCATGTCGTTGTAGTGCCTGTTACATGTATTTCTTTAATGAAGAGTCTAAGAATGGTCGATTAGGAATAAGGGGATTATCAGTTTCGTTTTTGGGATTTTAGGAGCGACCTGAAGCAGGTTTTACTTTGTATCGGGGTGACTTATCGCCCAAAGAATGCAAACATCTTAATCAGTTCTGTGAGCCTGCCGAAAGGACTAAATGCATACCGCTACACAACGTATTCAGAGAATAAATTCAGATCGGGAAGATTGGAGAATCAACCACAGTTTTATATTTGTAAGTAAACAAAGGCTTATGAGAACTACCGGTTTGCTTTTTTTATTGCTGTTGCTATCTTATTCAATAGATGCCCAATTCAAAAATGTAGTGCTAGATGCACAGAAGGAAGGCGAACGTGCTCCCGCTGAGCCAAGTATTGCCATAAGCCTTAAGAATCCCGATAATATAGTGGCAGGGGCTATTTTAGATAAAGTATACATTACCGAAGATGGAGGTGAAACATGGACCACTAAAAAGCTAGAGTCATCAATGGGAGTATGGGGAGACCCGGTGGTAATCTCAGATAAGAAAGGCGATTTTTATTATTTCCACCTCTCTGACCCTACAGGAAAGAATTGGCAAAGTGAAGAGATATTAGATCGCATAGTGGTGCAGAAATCAACCGATGGTGGACTCAGCTGGGACGATGGTACTTCTATAGGCTATAATCATCCTAAAGATCAAGATAAGGAGTGGGCTGTGGTGGATACCCGAACAGGCAATATATACGTTACCTGGACCCAGTTTGATGATTATGGTTCTAAGGATCCAAACTGCCAAAGTAATATTTTGCTTTCCACATCAGGCGGGGGTAAGAAGTGGTCAGATCCCATAACCTTAAACCAATATCCTGGCGATTGCATTGATGGGGATAAAACTACAGAGGGAGCGGTGCCAGCGGTAGGACCACAAGGTTATATTTATGTAGCCTGGGCCTTTGACGAAAAAATCTATCTGGATAGGTCTTATGATAAAGGGAAAACCTGGCTTCGTAATGACATTATGGTTCGCAGTCAGCCAGGAGGCTGGTCTTTTGATGTTCCCGGTATTAATCGTACCAATGGGATGCCTGTTTTAATTGCTGACAATAGCCCTACCCAATACCAAGGAATGCTGTACCTAAACTGGTCGGATCAGCAAAACGGAGAAAATGATACTGATATTTGGTTTGCTCGTTCATCCAATGGTGGTGATACATGGACCGTTCCGAAAAAAGTAAATGATGATGAAGGTGGCAAGCATCAGTTTCTAAGCTGGATGGCACAAGATTATACTACCGGTTATTTGTACATACTCTATTATGATCGAAGAGCCTATGATGACAATCAAACCGATGTTTACCTGGCCTATTCCAATAATGGAGGCGTTACATTTGAGAATGTTAAGATCAGTGAAACACCTTTTACACCTGATGCAAACTACTTCTTTGGTGATTACACTAATATAACCGCGAATGATGGTCGTATAGCAGCCATATGGACCAGAATGGATGAAGGAAAGACTTCTATTATTGCTACCGTTATAAATGACGATGTGCTGTTTGGTGCGCCTGAAGGAAAGAAGGGCAACAAGAAAAAAAAGAAGAAGGGTAAGAAATAAGTTTCCATCCGTCATTCCTGCGCAGGCAGGAATCCCATATTAGTTCTGAGATTCCTGATCTTCGCTAAGCTCCGTCAGGAATGACGTTTAGTTATGCATAGATCTCCTCACGCTGAGCTACTACACGCTCATCGGCTATGTAATCATCATAGGTCATGAGCTTATCAATAGTACCGTTCGGGCTAATCTCAATGATTCTATTGGCAATAGTTTGAGTAAAGGTATGATCATGAGATGCGAATAAAACCGTTCCCGGAAAATCACGCAGGGCATTATTAAAGGCCTGAATGGATTCCAGGTCAAGGTGATTCGTTGGTTCGTCCAACATCAGGAGGTTAGCACCTTGCAGCATCATACGGGATACCATGCACCTTACTTTTTCACCTCCTGAAAGTACATTAGATTTTTTGAACACCTCTTCGCCAGAAAAGAGCATTTTACCCAGAAAGCCTCGAATATAAACCTCATCCTTTTCTCCCGTAGAATACTCGCGTAACCAATCTACCAAGTTATCGTCCGAGTTAAAGTACTCCGCATTTTCATTCGGGAGATAGGCCGTAGTTATGGTTTGCCCAAATTTAAATTCCCCAGAATCTTGTTTTGCCTCGCCATTAAGGATCTTAAATAACATGCTAATGGCTAAACTGTCCTGACTTAACACCGCTATTTTATCGCCTTTGTTAACAAAAAGGTCCAGGTCTTTGAATAAAGTTTTGCCGTTATTGCTGGCACTCAGCCCTTCAATTTGAAGGATTTGATCACCGGCCGTTCTGTTCTGCTGAAAGATGATAGCAGGATAACGCCGAGAAGAAGGCTGAATGTCTTCCACATTAATTTTCTCCAAAAGTTTTCTTCTGCTAGTGGCCTGTTTTGATTTAGCGGCATTAGCGCTAAACCGGGCAATAAACTCTTGCAACTCTTTTTTCTTTTCTTCTGCTTTCTTGTTTGAAGCGGAACGTTGAGAAAGGGCAAGCTGACTAGACTCATACCAGAAAGAGTAGTTACCTGTATAGAGTTTGATGGCTTTAAAGTCAATATCAGCAATATGTGTACAAACTGTGTCCAAAAAATGACGATCGTGGGAAACCACAATTACCGTATTCTTGAATTCGAGCAGGAAGTCTTCCAGCCAAGCGATCGTTTGGATATCCAGGTCGTTGGTAGGCTCATCTAAGATCAAAATATCCGGGTTTCCAAAGATGGCCTGGGCCAATAGCACACGTACTTTTTGATTACCACTTAGTTCCTTCATTAAAAGGTAATGGTTATCCTCTTTAATACCCAGGCCGCTGAGTAGCGCCGCAGCATCGGACTCGGCATTCCAACCGTCCATTTCAGCGAACTCAGCTTCAAGCTCAGAAGCCTTCACACCGTCTTCTTCGGAGAAATCAGGTTTTTCGTAGATGGCATTCTTCTCCTGCATAATATCCCACAACTTGGAATGACCACGCATTACAGTGTTCAGAACCGTTTCTTCGTCAAATTCAAAATGGTTCTGACGAAGCACGGCCATGCGCTTGCCTTGATCGATGGTCACCTGGCCAGAATTTGGTGTAACATCTCCTGATAAGATCTTTAGGAACGTCGATTTACCTGCTCCATTGGCACCAATTACACCATAGCAGTTGCCTTCGGTGAACTTGATATTTACCTGATCGAAAAGAACTCTCTTCCCGTACTGTAGTGATACATTATTTGCTGCAATCATGACTTTTCTAAAAATGAAGCCGCAAAGTTAGTTTTTTTTGTAGTGATAATGGAACTTGAACTATAAATGAAGTCAATTGACCATTTTTCCGATTATTTCTTTCAACATCTTTGCGGCCAGAGCTCCGGTAATGCCCTGAACATCCCGGTCCGGGTTATATTCTACGATATCGGCTCCAATAATTTCAACGTCAATTGAATGGATCAGGTCAATGACTTGTCGTGAGCTGAACCCGCCAGGCTCATGGTGGGATACGCCTGGTGCATAGGCAGGATCAAAACAGTCCATGTCTAGGGAAATGTAAAGCGGATTTTTGAATTGTAATTTTGCCGAATCATAGTCCTTCATTTCATGGACCTCAACGCCAAACTTTTCTGCTTGCTCATACTGATGGTCGGTATATGTCCTGCCGCCCACTTGTGTAAGTTTTGTGACGAGTCCCTCCTCCATTATTCGGGCAAAGGGACAGGCATGTGAGTAGGGGTCGCCTTCAAAGTCATGGTATAAATCGCCATGGGCGTCAATCTGCAGGATCTCAAAGGGGCCTTTCACTTTAGAATATGCCTTGAGTAGAGGATAAGTGATGGAGTGGTCTCCGCCCAGCGTAATGAGTTTTGATTCTACACTGCAATTTTTCTCCGTTATGTCTTGAATATCAAGGTACTCAGTAGGTGTGAAGTCGCCGGTGTCTTGGATGTCAAACGTCTTGATGTTGGTACCCAACTCGGTAAAAGAGTTAGACGAATCGGAATAAAGGAACTCCCTGATCAGGGGTGGCGCCTTTCTGGGTCCCTTCAGGAAAGATGATTTTTCATCGTAGCAGATGCCTTGGAGTGTGATCATAGTTGAAAAATTCCAGGGCTCGACCCGGGATCTCGTGTTTTATTTCGGGACCCCGGATCAAGCCCGGGAATGTTGCTAAATGTCTTGTCCTGAAATAGGTTGACACAATATGTGTTAATCCTATGAAAAAGAAAAACTTAAAAACGATTACAAGCCCGAGATCAAAGCGTTATAGTCTGGCCTTTAAGCTTCGAGTTGTTC
>JBCCSU010000144.1:0-11605 GCA_039199635.1 Bacteroidota bacterium
ACTTTTGGCTTGAAAGTACACGAGACTGTATTTCCTACCGTGAAGAATACTAATTATACTTTTTTGATTGTAATCATCGAGAACGCTTTTTTTTCGTGCTCGAAGGACAGACTCAGTATTCAAAAGTCGAAGATCTAATTGACCGTATGATGGAATGAAGTCGGTCAATACAAATAAAAATAGTATAATATTTTTTTTGGAAGTCATATAATGACGGAACGAAGCCAAATCTATGAGAATGATTTTACATACTAATGCACTAAAATAGGTTAGGATAGTTCGTTTTAGGGTTATCCTAATCGTCATTGAAGATATTAAATTAATAATTCACACGCTTAACTTAGTAACATAAATATAGTTAGATAACATCTAATTTTTAAAACATAAAAAATACTCCTCATAACCTTGTAAGTCGCCACAACTACTTATCTTGGTTCGTAAGCATGAACATCAGTGGAACAAAAGCGAATTTCGGCACGGCACCGGTTTTTTTCACAGCCATATCTACCATTTTAGGAGCAGTAATGTTTCTGCGGTTTGGTTATGCCGTTGGTAACGTAGGTTATATCGGTACTTTGGGAATTATACTCTTTGGCCACTTGGTTACTATTCCTACAGCCATGGCTATAGCAGAGATAGCTACGAATCAAAAGGTAGAGGGAGGCGGTGAATACTATATTATATCACGATCATTTGGGATTAACGTGGGTGCGGCTATTGGCTTTGCCTTGTATTTGTCTCAAGCTATTAGTGTCGCTTTTTATGTTATTGCCTTTGCCGAAGCTTTTGATCCCATTCTCGTCTGGGTACGCGATACCTGGGGTATTACTAACATAGACAAACGACTGATCAGTTTACCCGCAGTGCTGATCATCAGCGGAGTGATGATCAAAAAAGGAGCAGACATAGGAATGAAAGCACTTTATGTAGTGGTGGCTATTCTGTTCTTATCCCTTATTTTCTTCTTTATTGGTTCTACGGAATATCAAAATCAGCTGGAAACACTTGACTGGGCTAGCAGAGTTGGCGATCCGGATAACTTCTTCGTAGTTTTTGCCATTGTTTTTCCGGCTTTTACAGGAATGACCGCCGGTGTTGGTCTTTCAGGGGATTTAAAGGACCCGAAAAAATCCATTCCGCTTGGTACGGTAGCAGCTACCGTTTCGGGAATGATCATCTATGTATTCATTGGTTATAAAATGGCGGTTGCGGCCAGTCCGGAAGATCTAGACAGTGACCAATTGATCATGTCTAAGATCGCATTTTGGGGTCCTATAATACCAATAGGTTTAGCTTGCGCTACTGTTTCCTCTGCTTTGGGAAGTATAATGGTAGCCCCTAGAACCTTACAAGCGCTGGCCGGAGATCGGGTTTTTCCTATTGCTTATATCAACAGGTGGTTATCCAGGGGAAAACCTGAAACGAATGAGCCGTTCAATGCTACTTTAATCACCAGCGGAATAGCTATATTTTTTGTGGCTGTCGGGGATATTAATGCTGTAGCTGAAGTAATTTCAATGTTTTTCATGATCACTTATGGATCACTTTGTTTGATATCCTTCTTACAGCATTTCGCTGCCGACCCTTCCTATCGGCCTTCCTTCAAATCAAGATGGTATATTTCTTTATTAGGCGCAGTGCTTTGTATATATCTCATGTTTCAAATGAATGCACCCTATGCGCTCATTTCCATTTTGTTTATGACGTTGATTTACTTTTTTGTAACCTACACCAGTAAGAGTAAAGAGGGATTAGCAAAGATTTTTCAAGGTGTTATTTTTCAATTGAGCAGAAGATTACAGGTTTTCCTTCAAAAGGCAGAAAAAGGTGAGGATAATTGGCGGCCCTCTGTAATTTGTATCTCTCCTGATTTCTTTAAACGGCCTACTGCTTTTCAGCTAATGCGCTGGCTGTCACATCGCTACGGTTTTGGTACCTATTTACACTACATCAATGGCTATTTATCGAAGGAATCTAATATCACTTCTAAGGAAGAATTAAATCGGTTGTTACAGATAAGTGGAGCGAGTAAGAGCAACGTTTTCATCGATACGCTTATTTCTCCCTCTTTTACCAGCGCTGTAGCCCAAGCCATGCAGCTTCCCAGTGTCTCCGGTAAAGATATCAACATGATTTTGTTCGAATTCTCTAAGCATGAGCCAGACCATTTAGATGAGATCATGGATAACTTTACCTTAGTAAAGTCAGCGGATTTTGATATTTGTATCCTGGGGTCTTCCGATAAGGAGTATGGTTTTAATCAGAATATCCATATTTGGCTTACCCCTAATGATATTACTAACAGTAGTTTAATGATACTTTTAGGCTACATCATTATGGGGCATCGGGACTGGAAGCATGCGGAGATAAAGATCTATGCTGTAGTACACCAGGAAGAAGTATCGGAGCAGGAGGAAAACCTTCTTTCTCTGATAAAAACAGGACGCTTACCCATTTCCCCAAAAAATATATCCATTCTAAAGCAGAGTGATGAAGTTTCTACCAAAGATATCATCAATGAAAAATCCAGGGATGCGGATTTAACCATTGTTGGTTTTAGGGGAGAGGCCGTTAAACAGTTAGGCGTAGAGTTATTCAGTGGTTACGATGAAATAGGAAATGTGCTATTTGTAAACGCTGCCAAGGTGAAAGATATTAGCTAGGTTAGTTCATAAAGCTCAGCCTTTATCTACAAGTTATTCAATCCTCTTATTCAGCTTCACGGGTGTTCCTTTGCGTTTTCTGATTTTCATATTGAGCAATTCTACTATTAGTGAAAAGAAAACCGCAAAGTAGATGTAGCCTTTGGGAACATGGTAGCCAAAAGCTTCTATGCTCAACATAAAGCCAATTAAGATTAGAAAGGAAAGCGCCAGTATTTCTAACGAAGGATGTTTACTGATAAATTCAGAGATATTTTTTGCGAAGATCATCATAATACCGATAGAAATGACTACCGCTATGATCATCAAAATGAGTTCTTCCGTGAGGCCGATGGCGGTCAATATTGAGTCAAAAGAAAAAATAACATCCAGTACTATAATTTGAGTCACCACCGTGGCCAGTGAACTCACCTTACCACCGGAATGCTGTTGGGCTTCACCTTCCATTTTATGACCAATTTCCATTGTGCTTTTAAAAATGAGGAACAGTCCACCGACCAGCAGAATCAGATCTCTGCCGCTAAACTCATAGCCTAATACAGAAAAGAGCGGTTTAGTAAAGCCAATTATCCACGTAATCGCCAGTAAAAGTCCCACTCGAAATACCAGGGCCAGTAATAGACCAATGTTTCTGGCTTTTTGCCGATCCTTTTCCGGAAGTTTATTCGAAACGATTGAAATAAAAATGATATTGTCGATACCAAGAACTACCTCAAGAAAAGTGAGTGTAAGTAGGGCAATCCACGACTCCGGTTGGGCAAATATTTCCATGAACTCAAATATATAAGTTTTGTCAATGAACCGAATTCAAAATAATAAACTCTGAAAAAAGTATCGCATGTGGGTGTAGCCTTTAGATATTAAAAGTATATGTTCCCGTTTAAAGCATTGCATACCTCAGCTCCAATGGTTTTTTGCTAACTTTTGGAACAAATACAGTAAAATGACAAATTCATGAAAAAGATATTAGTACCTACTGATTTATCAGAAATATCCGTAAACGCACTAAAGTTAGCAGTTGAAGTCGCTGAAAAATCGCGAGGAGAAATATACCTGGTTAATTTTTTAGATCATCCGCTGGGGAGAGGTTTTAATACAATGGGAGAGGTGGATCAACAGCTTGTTGATGAGGAAAATTTCTACATGATCAAACTGATAAAGAAAACAACTGATCGTGTAGCCCAAATAGCGGCCAGTTTTGATCATACCTCTATCAAAATTCACCATGAAGTTTTTGATGAAGACTTTGATGACGGGATAGTGATGTATGCGAAGGAAAAAGAAATAGATCTGGTAGTGATGGGTACCACGGGCGAGGAATCTGCCGAAGAGATATTTACCGGAAATCATACGGAAAGAACCATAGAAAAAGTAGGTTGCCCCGTACTTTCCATTAAAGAAAACCATGGTTGGAGCAACTTAAAACATATCGTATTGGGTGTGGATCTTGACCAGACGGAAGACGATAAAATGGATACGGCGATAGGGTATTTGAATGATTTTGCCGTTAGCCTGGATGCTAAGATTGACGTAGTACATGTGGCGAATACAGGTAAAGCCAGTCGTTCCGTACAAGAGAAACAATTGGTTAACTTCGCCGACCGTCACGGGCTGTTAAACTATAATGTCACGGTCACAGAAAATGATGATAAAGAACAAGGTTTGATAGCCTTTGCTTTAGCTAAAAATGCTGGTGTTTTGAGCGTGTTAAGTTATACTGATGGTGGATTTTTTAAAATTTTCTCAAAAAGCACTTCTGTTGAATTAAGCAAAGATGCTCAGCTACCAGTACTGACCATTAATTTGAATAATATCTGATTCCTTCTTGAAAATGATCAACGAAAGTCTTATTTCTCAAAAACTCAATTAAGTAGTTCTTTGTGTGGGAAACCTAAAGATTCGAGTCAACTTCTGGAAAGACATCCAGTCTTAATTACTGCCTGTCTTTCCTTCCTTTTTGAAATACTAAATAACTCACAGACACCTGTATAGCTGAATTTCTTGCTTGGCTTATTAAGCGTTCAGCTAATTGAGAATTTGGTAATTCTGAGAAAGCTCTAATGTACTTTATGCCAAATGAGGTGTTCCGGTAATTCAAGCTGAGATAAAAATGGTATCCAAAGTCCTGTGCCCTTAGGTTGCTCCGATTTGGACTTTCCACGATGTTCGTGAAGCGCGACTCCCTTCTGGCATTAAATGCAAGCAAAAAGCCGCTATAAACTCCCGTGCCAAAAGTAATAAGCTGGTGTGGCTGGTAATTTAAAGATACGGGCAGTATTAAGTAATTCAATTCATATTCCCACTTAACGCGATTTCCTGAATTATTGAGTGGCAATCGTTCGTATTTTGTGCCTAGAGCCGTATAGCTTATGTTACCTTGTAACGAAAATTTCTGGCTAAAGTGTTTATTTCCATAAAGCCCGATATGATATCCGGTTCTACTTTCTTCATTAGTAATATTAGAAGCATTGATACGACTCCAAGAGGGGCCGCCCGTTATGCCCAAGCCCCAGGATTGTCCAAAGGCACTGGAAGAGGTAATCAAATAAACAAGTATTAATATTCTCAATGTGTACTTTTTCAGCAGCTAAATTTAATCATCTTATTCAATTTCATAGAATGCGACTTGTCAATCTCGCCCAGCTATCTTCAGTTCTATAATGGGATAAATTCCTATATATGGAAAATTTTGCTTATTGATTCTCATAAAATCTATCATATATTCGCTCTTAAACATTTGGTATGGTTTTTACCTAATACTGGAGAAACTTAAATTACGAATTATGAGTGCTGTAGTGGAGTTATTTTACATGATGATAATGGCAGACGGTCATGTGGATAATAAAGAACTAGAGATGGGCAGGGAAATGGCCAAATTAGAAGGGTTTGACATTTCAGAATTTAATAATCAAGTAGAGGAGTTACTTTCTAGTGAGAAGGATGTCTATGAGCAATGCCTTCGGGGTATGAAAACGCTTTCCAGGGAAGATCAAACCAGGTTTTTAGCATGGATGTGTTTGATAGCCAACGCAGATGGTTTTATGCATAGTGATGAGTGGAATCTTATTTATCGCATATATCACAAGGAACTTAAGCTAGATAGGCAGTCCATTCTTGATCAGCAGTTCTTGTTAAAGAAAGAATTGATGGGTAAATCGGTTCATTTCTAATTATTAATTATCTCGTGAAAGCGGAGGCCGGCATCTTCTAGATTTTCGAGTCTTGTAATAATAATGTTTAAATGTGATTCGGCAACCAAGACTTGCACCTCTGGTGGGTACGCCTCAAATGCCGTTTCCAGAGTACTTTTGGATAAGGCGGTTTTTATGAAGTCTACCTCACTATTGTAGCTGTCTTGTTTCAGCCCTTTTAAAATATGCTTGTCTAGGGCAAGTGAATTTTTAGAAAGACCTGCTACATTAATTTCCTTTTTATTAAAGGATTGAAATTTATCATTAAAGATCCTCACTATCTGACTGGCCCATCCATCGTCGAATTTACAGAACGCCATATCTCTATCCAGGGGTATCGGACGTGCTAAAGTGCCGTAAAGCCCCCATTTCCATTGTTTTTCGTGCCTATCCCAGTCGCTGACTAAGAAATCGAATATCCGACATCTCAAATATAATCTACGGTCAATTTCAATTTCACCTTTTTTCGCCTTGCTAAGCATGTCATCTGTTCCTAGGATTTGATCGGCTTTTCCAAACCGAGAGTGCCCAACCCAACTTTTATGTAACTCCTCTGCCAAGGTAACCACCTCTCCTCCAAGAATTGTGGTCGTAGAGTCCGTACTTTTGACATACGGAAGATAATACATCTGTGGTTTTGGATGTTCGATGTTTAAATGACTAAGTAGATGAGATACCACCAACCCTGAAAAGGGATTTAAGGCGGAAGCTTGATCTCTGATAAACGGACGTATTAATGATGCTCTAAAAAGCGAGGGTAGGGCATTGGCATTGTCTTTATTCACAGACCTAAAAGAATACCTCTTCTTTGATTGACTTTTTACCTCTACGCTGGTAGTCTGCTGACCACCACCTACCTTAACAAAGCTTACCGTATCCAGCCCTTTGAAAATGGGTATTTTTACTTCGGCTGACCATAAAACGCGATGGTGTTTGCCTAAGATAACCTTTCCTAAGCTGCTGGTAGTATAAAAATCAGAGATATTAGTGACCACAGAATCGGAGGCTTTAAGGGTCATTCCGCGGTTTTTTATTTGCTCAATTCGAGAAGTTCGTTCAAAAGTTGCACGTTCGGTTTGATTGATGATATTAGGTAGACCATAAAAGAGAAACAGTAGACCTGCTAATACATAAACGCCTGCTTTTACCTTTTTACGTTTCCAAAACATAATGCTGCTTTCTTAGTTCGGGATTGATAAAAACGATTCCTACCTGATAGAGGTCAAGTGTCACCGTAACTTGATAATGACCTATAATATGTTTCCATGCAGCCGTCATTTCAGCGTTCAAGTGAATATCATCTACCACGATACAAGTTTGTTCATGACCTTTTTTTAATATCAGGTCGAAATACCTGAGCGTAGGATTATAACGGTGATTAGCATCAATAAATGCAAAATCAATAGGTTTAGCTTCCTCTAAGAAAGACGGCAAGGTAATATCAATGTTACCCTCTATTACAGTTACATTTCTGCGCTGGTCTGCCAATACCTCTGAAGCAATATTTGCTAATGACCGGGAGCCTTCAAATGTGAAAACAGTACTATCCGTGTCTTTGGACAGATACAAAGCATTAATACCTAAAGACGTACCTAGTTCTATTATATTCTTACACTTCATGTACCGGATCAACCCCCACATAATTTGTGAGTACTTACCCGCAGAGATGCCATAAGATGCCACATCAGTAATATGCCTTGTTTTTCCTTTGACTCTTCGTGACCCTGAACCAAAATCTTGCACTTCGATGCTATTGGTGCTTGCCTTGAACTTTTCCCTTATCTTTTCAATGCTTGGATCTGGGTGTGTTCTTCTATTTTTATCGATGACAGATCTATAAAGTTCATAAACAAAAGGTGATTGTAAGGAATGTATGTTTACCGCATCTAGCCAATACGTAAGATAGCTTTTTAGCTGAAAATATCTGGACAATGCCTACAGCCTTAGTTCAATTTGAACGGAGCTACCATCGTAAACTCTGGTATGGTGACTTTAAACTTTTTTCCATCTACTATCCGTTCCATCAGATAAGTACCTCCCATTTTACCTATTCCGGATTTTAAATTGCACCCAGATACATACTGGTGGTACTGGCCCGGTTCAAGAATAGGTTGCTGACCCACCACACCTTCTCCTTCTACTTCCCGTGGCAGCAAGGCAGCATCATTAATAGTCCAGTGCCTTCTTAGAAGCTGGATAGTATTTTCACTTTGATTTTCAATGGTAATACGATAAGTAAAAACATAGTGATACTGACTAGGACTGGAATAGGAAGGTTGATATTCCGTTTCTACACTAACTTTTATTCCTTTTGTAATTTCAGTAACCACTAATTGATAACTTTAACTTGAAAACCAACTGAAATATAACTTGTTCATTTTATTCCTGATAATTATTTCTTAAAAATATGGATGTAAAAATTTCTCCAAGCTGGAAATCTAGATTAGAACAAGAGTTTAAGAAACCGTATTTTGAAACCTTGGTTCAATTTGTGAAAAACGAATATCAGAATCACAAAGTTTATCCACCGGGCAAAAAAATTTTTAATGCTTTCGATCATTGCTCATTTGAAGATGTTCGAGTGGTAATCATCGGACAGGATCCATATCACGGGCCTCGTCAAGCCAATGGCCTTTGTTTTTCCGTAAGTGATGAGGTGAAAAAACCACCTTCACTGGTTAATATTTTTAAGGAATTGAATGCTGACCTTGGTATAATGATACCTGAATCGGGAAATTTAGAACGCTGGGCTAGTCAGGGCGTACTTTTGCTAAACGCTACCCTCACCGTGCGCGCGAATACACCTGGTTCACATCAAAAGAAAGGATGGGAAGAATTTACCGATAGCGTAATACGCTTAGTTTCTGAACACAAGGAACACGTAGTATTCATTCTTTGGGGTGCCTATGCCCAGCGCAAAGGGGAAGTGATAGACCGGTCCAAGCATCATGTTATTTCATCTGCCCATCCATCTCCTTTTGCCGCAGACAGAGGCTTTTTCGGGAGTAAACCCTTTAGCAAGGCTAATGCATACCTTCAAGAAAAAGGAAAACCAGAGATTCAGTGGTAGCTATTATTCTATCAAGTTAAAAAATCTGCGCCAGCGAATTTTGCTGAAAAAGCTTTCATCTGCATCAAGAGATAACCAAATAAAGAAACCTTTGCCAACAACATGATCAGCAGGAACGAAACCCCAGTACCTGGAATCTAGTGAGTTATGACGGTTATCACCCATCATAAAGTAGTAATCCTGATTAAAAGTGTATTGTTTCACCTCTTTTCCACCAATCAACAGTTTTTCATCATTGATTACCGCTTCCTCATTGTGATCATATAATGTGATTATCTTTCCGTAAGTGGCCAATGTTTCTCTGGTAATATCAATAGTCATACCTTCTTTGGGTACTTTAAGAGGACCATACCAGTCACCATTCCACGGAAACAATTCTTGGTCATTGGGAAATATATTAGGTTCCCATTCACCTTTTTCAGAAGACTTATAAGGATGTCGTCTGATATCGGATACAAACGGAAGTTCACTTAATTTTGACTTTTCTTCCTCGGTAAGGAAAAAAACCTGTAAAGCTGTGTTGCTTTTACTGTATTGTGTTTCTACGGGATCATCAATATTATTTTTATCCAATACCCGCTCACTGATACCGCTCTTCGATTCCACCACATATGAAAACTGCATATTTTCGGGATTTTCACCCTTTTCTCCGTTTATATATATCTGTTGATCTCGTATTTCTAAGGCATCCCCTGGCACCGCTACGCATCTTTTAATGTAGTTTGTTTTTAGGTCAACCGGATAATCGATCCATTTACTTTTGTCAAATTCTTCAAAGTTATTCTCCGCAATCCCCGGCACATTAAACACTACTACGTCATTTCGTTTGATACTGGTAAAGCCCGGTAAGCGATATTGAGGTAGTTGTATCCAGTCCAGGTAGGAGGGAATATTAGTTAGCCATATTTTCTGGTGTGTTAAAGGTACTTGTAGGGGAGTTTTTGGGGTACGCGTACCGTAATGAAACTTACTTACAAATAGAAAATCACCTACTAGCAGTGACTTTTCCATTGAGGGTGTAGGTATCGTAAAGGCTTCCATAATTAACCATCGTATGAGTGTAGCAGCCACTACAGCGAATAGTATTGCATCTCCCCATTCTCTAAGCTTTGATTTTGGCGGTTGATCTTCTTTCTTCTTTTTAACCCAAAATTTCCAGTTCATCTTTTATTCTAATCTTATTTTAAAGAGTGTTGATCGTTTTGTATTTCTTACAGACCACTACTCTGTTTTTAGAAAATCTTTCATACTCAGCACTCCTTTCTTATTGACCATCCATTTGGCCACGGATAAGGCACCTTTAGCGAAGCCTTCCCGTGAATGTGCGGTATGTTTTATTTCAATATCATCAATAGTCGAGCCGTACTTGACACTGTGTGTACCGGGTACCTGACCCTCGCGTTTAGCATTTATAGAAATCTTATGCTCTTCGCCATTTCCCAAGTGCCAACCGGTAAAATTTTTATTTTCTCTAACGATACCCTCCGCCAGAGTAATAGCGGTACCACTAGGTTCATCTTTCTTTTCTGTATGATGTATCTCCTCCATCGTTACATGGTAGTTGAAGGGTCTCATTAATCTGGCTAACTTCTCATTGAGATCGAAAAATAAATTTACGCCAATGCTAAAATTAGAGGCATAAAAAAACGCGCCTTTATTTTTCAAACAGATTTCATCCAGTACTGGCTTTTTTTCCAGCCACCCCGTAGTTCCTGACACTACGGGTATGCTATTTTCCAGACAGTAACGGATGTTATTAAATGCAGCATCAGGTTGGCTAAATTCAATGGCTACATCCGTATTCTTAGCAGAAAACCTTGCCAGATCTGCTTTATTATCTTCCTCTATTTTTCCTGATATAGTGTGATGAGCACGGACGGCTAATTTTTCAATGGCTTTACCCATTTTACCGTAACCAAGTAATAATATACGCATACTTAAAACCTGAACTTTAAAGCGAGACCTGCCCTGTAATTTTCGAACTGATTTTGTTCAAATGAGGGTTCTATTTTTACCCGAAGATCCGGATTAAGTTTAAATTCTTTGAGGTGGGCGGAAATGTGTGCTTCCGCGATCTGAAGTAGATAGAAGACTCCGGTCATAACCATAAAAAAATCCCGCTCCCGGCGGGTATCATCAATGAGAGAACGTAACTGTGCTTCCGTACGGCCTTCAGGTGAGGAGGTAAGGTTATTTTCTAATAAATTGAACAGATCAGCCCGGAAACCATTGTATTGGTCTGCCCAGAAATTCACCGTTAAACCCAACGCAATAAATCCTCCGTAAACCAATGGTAGCTTCCAATAGTCTCGGTTATATATTTGCCCTAAGCCCGGTAATACGGCCGCACGCAATGAGGCCTTACGTGGTATAAATTGTGAAGCATAAGACTCAATCTCTTTTACATTTTGTAAGGTATCTGTACTACTGATAAGCTTATCATTGTTTGATTCCGGAATAGAATCAGGGATTGCTGTAGGCGGTGTGATCTGTGCCATTAAAGGCACGGAAAAAGTCATAAAAATAATAAAAGGTGCAATCCTCATTTAACCTCCAAAATCTCTAGAATTCGATTTAGATCATCGACAGATAGAAAAGGTATTTTTATTTCCCCCTTATTTCCATCTGTTTTTACATGGACCTTAGTGCCGAAATGGCTGGCCAATTTAGATTGTAATGCC
>JBCCSU010000145.1:0-11589 GCA_039199635.1 Bacteroidota bacterium
CGACTTAGCACATGCCATTGGAAATGTACCTTTGAAACTTCATGATGATGATGTTGACTTTGCCGTTTGGTGCAGCTATAAATATCTTAATTCGGGCCCTGGGGGAGTCAGTGGAATTTTTGTACATGAACGCTTCAGTAATGATCAAACACTACCGCGATTTACAGGCTGGTGGGGCCATAATGAGAGGGAGCGATTTAAGATGAAAAAAAGGTTTTTACCTATGACCGGGGCAGATGGCTGGCAGTTGAGCAATGTCAATGTTTTGGGTTCCACCGCTCACCTTGCTTCATTAGAGATATTTTCAGAGGTTGGCATGACATCTCTAAGGAAGAAAAGTATAAACCTGACAGGCTATCTCGAGTTTTTACTGAATTCCATTAACTCAAAAAAACTCAGGATTCTAACACCTGAGCACCCCAATGAACGTGGATGCCAATTATCGATTCTTGTCCAAAAGGGAAAAGAAGTATTTGAAGAATTGACCCAAAACGGGGTAATCGCTGATTGGAGGGAGCCACATTTACCTGGCCAGGGTGGTGTAATAAGAGTAGCTCCTGTGCCTCTCTACAACTCCTTTACAGATATTTATAATTTTTACGAATTACTAAAAAAGGCGCTGGATGAAGGATAATGGATCAATAGCTGTAATAGGTGCAGGTTTAGTAGGTTCACTTTTGAGTATATACCTGGCTAAAAGAGGTTACAAAGTCACCATATTTGAAAAAAGACCAGATCCGCGAAAAACAAGTTATTCGGGTGGCCGCTCTATAAATCTAGCGCTGAGCAATAGAGGGTGGTGGCCGCTTCAAGAAGTAGGGTTAGAAGACGCGGCCAAAAAAATGATCATTCCCATGGCTGGTAGAATGATGCATGATGAATCAGGAGAGCTCACATTCCAGCCATATGGCAAAGAAGGTGAAGCCATTAACTCTATTTCCCGAAGCGGTTTGAATGAGCTGCTAATGACCAAAGCTGAAAAAAGCGGAGTGACGATCCATTTTGATACCACACTCGCTGAAATTGATTTTGACAGCACTTCTCTACAATTCAACCAATCTGATGGAACTCGAAATTTCGATGCAGATATAATTATCGGTGCGGATGGTGCCTTTTCCGCCGTCCGTAAATTCATGCAGTTGACAGATCGGTTTAATTATTCTCAACATTACGTAGAGCATGGGTACAAAGAACTGACCATTCCGGCAGGGCCTAATGGAGAATTCCAACTCGATAGAGATGCGTTACATATTTGGCCACGTGGAAACTATATGCTTATCGCGCTCCCCAACCCTGATGCAAGCTTTACCTGTACACTTTTCTTTCCTTATGAAGGTGAACCTTCCTTTTCAAGTCTCAAAACCCCTAAAGATGCCCGAGACTTTTTTAAAAAGGATTTCCCTGATGCTTATAAATTGATGCCCGACTTTGAAAAGGAGTTTGGAAATAACCCAACGTCATCTTTACTTACTATAAAATGCTATCCATGGGTAAAGAATAATACCCTACTCATTGGAGATGCTTCCCATGCCATTGTGCCCTTCTATGGACAAGGAATGAACAGTGGTTTTGAAGATTGCCGTGTGCTCAACACGTTACTGGATGAATACGATGATGATTGGGGAACAGTCTTAAAAAAATTCCAAACACTTAGGAAAAAAGATGCTGACGCTATTTCGGATTTGGCGATGCAAAATTTTATTGAAATGCGTGATCTGGTAGGAGATGAGCAGTTCCTTTTAAGAAAAAAAATAGAAGCAAAACTATACGACCAATTTCCGGAAAAATGGATTCCGCTGTATTCTATGGTTACTTTTAAAGAACAGTTAAGATATTCTCAGGCCCTGGAAAAAGGCAGAGCGCAAAAAGTAATAATGGATCGGGTAATGGCTGATCCTACCATCAATGAAACCTGGGAAGATTTAGAGTTGAAAGAAATTATCAACCAGCTATAGCTGATTCCAGATTCGGTTAATTTGCGTTCCCTTGAAATTCAATTAGAGGCTATAAGTTGAGAGTACTGCGCATACCTGTTTAAAATTTCACGTACATATTTCACTGGTTCCTCACCGCGACAATAACCAAAATTAACGACCGGGTCATTGATGTATTTCTTTTTACTCTTGTTTAATAAATAGTATTCCACATGGTCTTCCCAAGTATCGGGTTCCTTTCCATATTTCTTCGCTAAATCTCTCGCGTCCACTACGTGTCCCAGCCCTACATTATATGAGGCGAGTACAAATTTCTTACGCTCAAACTCGTCCGGAATGGTTTTAGCCCAAAGCTGCTCCAAATGCTTTATATAAGCCGTACCGGCTTCAATACTTTGAGCAGGGTCGGTGAGTACTCGCGCCCCAAATCGCTTTCCGGTTTCCGGCACTAATTGCATAAGACCTATAGCACCGGCCCAGGACTTGGCATTAGGGTCAAACTTTGACTCCTGATAGATTTGAGAAGCCAATAACCTCCAATCCCAGCCAATACTGTCAGCAGCCGGTTTGATCAAGAAATCATAGGGTGATATTTTTTGGCCACTAATCGAAGAAAAATCACTGTTCGCCCGAATCAAAGAAGAACGAGGGCTATTGAAATACTTATTATACACCACATTATAGGTGGGTTGTTTCTTTATTCGTGCTAGCCATGAATTAAGCTCATTTAAAAGTGAGTCAGAAGTGTGCCGTACAGCCCAGGCAATGCGTTGGGGGAAACTTATAGGTGTGTATACATCGATGTTTGGATAATAGGCTGCATTTACACGTGCTACGGACTCATCTGAAATGGTATAATCAATCTCACCCTCAGCCACCATTTTTATCAGTCGCTCCGTTTCCACGCTATCCTCCATCTCCACTATGTTTATTTGATCGCCGATCTCATCAGCCAAATTTTTTAGTCGCTGTACATAGGACGAGCTTTTTCTCACGTAAACCTTCTTTCCCATTAGATCATTCTGGTCTCGAATCAACGAATTATTGATTTTATCACGAGTCAATTTACGCCAGCCATCAGGTTTGCGCTGGACAAGAACCTGTTTGGTTTTGTAGTGACTTTCAGAGAATTGTGCTCGCTTTTTACGCTCATTCGTAATCGTTAAGTTGTAAGCTATGATATCACCTCGGCCCTGATTCAGCATATCAAAAGCTTGATCTATGCTATTGGTAAGCTCAATTTTCAAACGAATGTTTAGATGCTTGGCAAAGAGCGTCAGAAGATCAAACTCATAACCCATAGGTTGGCCTTTGTAAATAAAATAACCCGTAGAACTGTTGTCAAGAATAGCAACTACAGCGCCTCTTTGCCGTATCCCATCCAAATCAAAATCAATAGGTTCGATAGATGGTTCTTCTACGGCTACCTGCTCTTCCGGTTTGCCATTACCACAAGAAATAAGGCCAAATATTCCTAAAAGAAGTAATGCAATAAAATAATATTTCAGAGCCAATTTCTGAGACATGACCAGTAAAATAGTCATATTTTTGATGACTTAAAAATTGAATAACTTCAGCAAAACGAATTAGAATGGTACTTTACAATGTGACAGTGGGCGTAGATAAGGATATAGAATTAGAATGGCTTAGCTGGATGAAAAACGAACATATCCCTGAAGTTATGGCTACAGGAAAATTTATTGAGCATAAAATCTTTAAGGTATTAGGTCATGATGACCCTGCTACTACTTCCTATTCTGTCCAATACTTTTCTACAGATATTGCAAAAGTTAACGATTACCTAACTAATGATGCGCCGGTTCTAATTCAAAAACACCAGATCAAATACAAAGATAGACACGTGGCGTTTAGAACTCTTCTAGAAGAGGTTTAAGGGATATTTGTAAGTAGAAACAGGTAAATCAAAAGTTAGCTTTGTATCTCACCAGTCTCTTGTCGAGGGTCAAAGGCATAGTATCAATGATTTTTACAGCTCCAAAATTTTCGTGACCTGGATTAAACAAATAATTGTATTCTTTAGGAATAATAGCGCTAGGTACTTTAAGACAAAATCCTCCACTTCTAACAAAATCCGACCCAATGGATACGGTACTAGAAGTGTGCGGATGTACATTCCATTGTTTTGGAAGGTCTTCAACATCGGAAATTTTTGAAGTATCAGAAAGTTCGATCTCTGCTACAAAAAGACTATCATTAAGTTTGTTGATGGATAGGTTTGCTAGCGTTTCAAGCGCAGCTAAGGATACGCTCTGAGAGGTATACAGCATACTCACGCCTTTTTTATTCCATCTCCCACCGAACATCATAGCCCCTCCACCTGATAAATCATTGATATAGGCCTTGGAGGCAATTCGAAATACTTTCATTAAAAGTCAGGAGTACACACCATGGGTGATTCTCCCTAGAAGATCATTAATTATAGAGATGCCCGTGTCGTTATTTATGAAATGAATGGGTTTCTTATTTCCAAGAGCTATCACAGGAGAATTAAGCCATTCATTAAAGGTTTGGACATCATTGAAAACATTTACTCCGTGCTCATATAAAGCTGCAATCTGTAAGGTACGATCACTGACTAAAGGACTCAAAAGCTCATTTTCAGCTACCTTTTCTACAGTTCTACGACTTACAGGTAATAGTTTAACAAACTGTGTTAAATTCATACCCGTAGCAGCCACTACCGCTAGAAAATCAGATTTTGATATCCCTTCATTGGCTTTTACATAACGTACAGCAGGATCATTGAGAAGACTTGATACCATATTTTAAGGTTAATTACTACAGCACTATACGAATAATTTCGCATTAAGATGCGAATATTTTCAAAACCTTAATGCGCAGGGTTTTAAACGAAGTTTCAAAACTCTACACTACAGTTGATCCACTCATCATCTAGACTAGCTTGGTAATACTTTTTGTAGAAGTTAATAGCAGGTTCATTCCAATTTAGCACTTGCCACACCATACCTGTGCAGTCATTGATCTTTCCATGATCGATAGTGGCATCAAATAAACGTTTACCGATTCCCTTCCCGCGCTCACTTTCTGTAACAATAATATCTTCCAGATAAAGTCTTTTTCCCTTCCAGGTTGAATACCGGTAATAGTACAGAGAGATACCTACTATTGATTTATCCTCAGCTACAAAAAAACCAAAGATAGGATGGTCTCCAAAACCATCCATCTCCATCATTTTAACGGTATTGGAAACTTCATCCTGAGCCTTTTCGTAATGAGCTAGCTCTTTGATAAGTTCTAAAACACGGGGTAGATCTGCTTTAACCCCTTTTCTAATTTGCATCTATTGATCCGATTTAGCTATTGGCGGTATAACTCCCATATTATACCAGGCAAAAGCATATCGATCCGCTTGTTGATCGATGGTTTTTGAGATGGGTGTTCCTGCCCCGTGACCCGCATCAGTTTCAATCCGTATTAATACCGGATTATCACCTTCATGATTTTCCTGCAAAGTGGCTGCGAACTTAAATGAATGAGCAGGAACTACCCTATCATCATGATCCGCGGTAGTCACCATAGTAGCAGGGTATGCGGTGCCCGGTTTAAGATTATGTACCGGAGAGTATCCCTTCAAATAATCAAACATTTCTTTAGAATCCTCAGAAGTACCATAGTCCGATGCCCAGGCATACCCAATCGTAAATTTGTGATAACGTAGCATATCCATTACCCCCACCGCAGGAAAAGCTACCTTGGCTAAATCCGGTCGCTGAGTCATGGTAGCACCCACCAGTAGTCCGCCATTAGAGCCTCCGGCAATTGCCAGATAATCAGAAGATGTATACTTATTATTTATCAGGTATTCCCCGGCCGCAATAAAATCATCAAACACATTTTGTTTCCGCATTTTAGTACCTGCCTCATGCCATTCTTCTCCATATTCTCCCCCTCCTCTTATGTTTGGTTGGGCATAAATACCACCATTTTCTAACCATACTAATCTAGACGTACTGAATGATGGCCTTAAGCTGATATTAAAACCACCATATGCGTATAAATAGGTCGGGTTTTTCCCATTAAGTTCTATCCCTTTCTTATGCACAATGAACATAGGCACACGAGTTCCATCTTTACTTTCATAAAAAATTTGTTTGGTTTCAAAGGCTTCAGGATCGAAATCTACATCCGGTTTTTCATATAGTTCGGACTGGCCGGTTTCTACATCATATTTAAAAATAGTGGAAGGATAGGTAAAAGATGTGAAGGTATAGTAGAGTTCCTTTTCACTTTCTTTGGCACCAAAACCGCCAGCTGTTCCTATACCGGGAAGCTCTACATCCCTAACTAATTTACCAGTATAATCTAACTGCTTGACAGCAGTTTTCGCATCTTCCAGATATGTAGCAAAAATATACCCACCGGCTGTACTAGTGCTTAGAACATTATCGGTTTGGGGAATAATATCTTTCCAGTTTTCTCGACCAGGATTAGCAGGGTCCACCTGTACAAGTCTGTAATTGGGAGCATCAATATTGGTATAAACCAGTAGTTTACCTTCGGTGCTAGCTACAACAAACTGATCATTCTCGGTGTCGTCCACAAGGGTAATAATATCATTGCCACTAGTAAGATCTTGGACGTACAGTTTATTGCCTGAAGTTCCTTCTGAAACGGTAATGACCAGAAATCTATCATCTTCGGTGAGGTAGCCACCTGCTCTAGCCTTTTCTTTATCCGGAGAAAATATTAATTGATCATTTTCCTGTGGTGTATCCAATTTGTGATAATAGAGCTTACCGTTAGTCACTATCCCTGAAAGCTCCATACCTTCTTTAGGCTTTTCATACCGGGTGTAGTAAAACCCTTCATTACCTTTCCAGGATAATCCACTGAATTTGATGTTTCTAAGCGTATCTCCTTGTTCCGTCTTGGTCTCCGTATCTATAACTATAGCTTTTCGCCAATCAGATCCTCCTTCAGAAATCAAATAAGCGAAAAGGCTACCATCATTAGAGAAACTTGATCCGGCTAAAGAAATTGTACCGTCTTCCTTAAACTTATTAGGATCAATAAAAACTTCAGGATCACTTTCAAGAGATTTTTTTCTGTACAATACGCTTTGATTTTGCAACCCGTCATTTTTATAGAAGTAATAATATTCACCTTCTTTATTAGGAGAAGATACACGTTCATAATCGAAAAGGTCTTTGAGCCTTCTTTTTATATTATCCTTGTATGAAATATTATCAAGATATCCTCGAGTAACTTCATTTTGAGCCTTTACCCACTGTGCCGTTTGTTCGGAGTTATCATCCTCTAGCCACCTGTAAGGATCCGGAACTTCCGTGCCGAAATAAGTATCTATAGTATCTACCTTTGCGGTTTGAGGGTAATCAAAGGTTTCTTTCTTTTCAGGTGTAGAGCAGGAAATAATTAACGCTACTGAACATATGAGAATCACTACTTGTTTCATTATCATAGATTTGAGTTATAAATATGAAGTTACTAACGTTTCTTAATCGATCCATTAACATAGTGATAGGTGGTAAATCAACTATTTAAAACTCAAAATATGAAGTGGGTGAATGTATTCTTCATCATCGCTGTGATAGCGGTAAATACCTTAGCTAATGCACTACCAATCAATGGAATGAATACGGGGGAAATTTCCGCCCTTTATCCGAATCTCTTTGTCCCAGCGGGAATTACCTTTTCCATATGGTCTGTGATCTATTTAGGGTTGATCGGTTTTACACTTTTCCCCTTTATTAGTGGAAAACACGTGGAACCATCTTTAAACCGCAAGTTTTTACTCACCTGTTTCTTAAATGTATCTTGGATCTTTGCCTGGCATTATCTCCTGGTAGAGCTATCATTATTTATAATGCTGGCTTTCTTGATAACGCTGTATCGTATTTATCTTACACTAAGACCCCAAGACAGGCTTTTCAACTGGCTTGTGTATATTCCACTGAACCTCTATTTTGCCTGGATATGTGTAGCCACGATAGCTAATTTTACCGCCGTATTCGTTCACTGGAATATTGAATTACCTTATCCAATTATTGCCACCATTATATTAATTATGGTTACTCAGCTTCTTGTATGGTTGGTAAATAGTAATCGACCTGAGCCATCGTTTTCGGCCGTTATAATTTGGGCGCTTTCGGGAATTATTATTAAAAGATTTTCTTCCTCACCTTTTTATCTGGAAATAATCATAGCTGCCAGCCTAGGCATATTTTTTACCCTATCGTATACAATTATCGCCTATCGGAATCAATCAATACGATCAAACCCTGTATAAGGTGTTAGCACTTCTGGTATCAGAATACCATTTTCCGTTTGATTATTCTCCAAAATGGCTGCGATTATTCTTGGCAAAGCCAAAGCACTGCCGTTTAAGGTGTGTAGCAGTTGCTTTTTCTTCTGATCGTTTTGAAAGCGAAGTTTCAATCGATTGGCCTGATAGGTCTCAAAATTACTTACTGAGCTAACCTCAAGCCACTTTCCCTGAGCACCAGAATAGACTTCCATGTCGTAAGTCTGAGCTGAAGTAAAGCCCAGATCACCCCCACATAAATTCAAGACCCGGTAGTTCAGGTTTAGCTTTTCCAACAGGCCTTGCACATGCTTACACATTTCCCCTAATGTCTTATATGATCTTTCAGGGTGATCTATTTGTACTATCTCAACTTTATCAAATTGATGAAGTCTGTTTAGTCCTCGAACGTGAGCACCCCAGCTGCCGGCCTCTCTTCTGAAACAAGGGGTATAACCCACATTTTTAACAGGAAGATCAGATTCCTTGAGAATAACGTCACGATACATATTGGTGATGGGAACTTCAGCAGTAGGAATTAGAAAGAAATTTTCTTCCCCGATATGGTACATCTGACCATCTTTATCCGGTAACTGGCCTGTAGCATAACCAGAGTCTTCATTAATTACTATTGGGGGCTGTACTTCCGTGTAACCCGCGCTTAGGGCCTCATCTAAAAAGAAATTGATCAATGCCCTTTGCAACCTGGCCCCTTTGCCTTTATAAATAGGAAAACCTGCGCCGGTTATCTTGACACCCAATTCAAAATCAATGATATCATACTTTTTGATAAGCTCCCAATGAGGCAAAGCATCTACGGGTAATGTCGGCGCACTCCCATGTTCATAAATTATTTCATTCTGTTCTTCTGAGGTTCCCGGAGGTACTTTTTCATTAGGCACATTGGGAATTTTGTATAACACGTCAAGCAGCTGTTGTTCAATTCCACTTAGCTTATCCGTTAACTCTTTTGCAGTTGTCTTCAATTCAAAGGTTCGTGCTTTTACTTCTTCTGCCTCTTTTTGGTTGCCCTCTCGCATCAGTAATCCAATTTGTTTTGATAGTGTATTAGATTCAGATTGAATGCTTT
Source organism: Bacteroidota bacterium (assembly GCA_039199635.1). Classification (GTDB taxonomy): domain Bacteria; phylum Bacteroidota; class Bacteroidia; order Cytophagales; family Cyclobacteriaceae; genus Fulvivirga. The sequence continues at coordinate 9,329 of JBCCSU010000145.1, forward strand.
CCAGATTTTGCACCGTGTTTCTTCTCTCTTGATCAAGTACTATCACTTCATTGACAGCTTCTTCTGCTTGGGTGAAATTCCTCTTTAGTAATAACCGAACTACTTGGTTTTGATTCTCCCTCAAATAAGCAACTTGCAACATTTTTTTATTGATTTTAAAGCGTACAAAATAAGTTAATTTGAAAGTAAAAGCTGCGCTATGTGCAGCAAGATTGATATTTTAAGGTTAAATACTTGTCAATTGGCAGGGGTTAACATATTATTGCATATCAATAAAGATAAAAGCGTAAGAAGTCGCTCTGATTTCTTAGAGCTTCTAAAGAGCAATCACGATACAGTTTTTAATCATACGGTGAACTATCATAGTCACTCATCAATATAATAAAGTAACCTATCTAGTATAGTCTTGAAAGACTCTCCATTTTTATGTATAACAAAGAAGAATTGAATGTCAGACTTCTTTCAGAATTGAAAGAAATAGCTGAAGAATTAGGCCTTAAAAACTATAAGAGGCTCAGTAAAGAAGATCTAATCTATAAAATATTAGATCAGCAAGCCGTACTACCTGAAAAAGACCTTCCAAAGAAAAAAGAAGCGGAAAAATCAAAGGCAAAAGACAGTAAAGCTGCTGAAAAAAAAGAAGTAAAACCCCGCAGAAGGCAAAATGTAAAAGCGAAGAAAGAAGAGGAAAGCAAGGACATGTCTTCAGAAGAACTTTTGGAATCTTTCAATATTGAGCTTGAAGAAGGTACCAAACCAGCGAAGACTGATACTGAACAGACGGAGGCAAAAAAAGGGGATAACAAACGTGAAGGCGACAAAAGAAGAGAAGATAATGATCGGGATAGAAACAGAGATCGTGACCGTCAGCCTAAAAAGGAGAATAATGTCAAAGATTTTGATGGGGTTATAGAAAACGAGGGAGTTCTTGAGATCATGCAAGACGGCTATGGTTTTCTTCGCTCCTCTGATTATAATTATTTGGCTAGTCCGGACGATATTTACGTGTCGCCCTCGCAGATAAAACTCTTTGGGCTAAAAACAGGTGATACGGTTCAAGGTCAGATCAGACCTCCTAAAGAAGGTGAAAAGTATTTTGCGCTTTTAAGAGTAGCTTACGTCAATGGTAAGACTACGGAAGAAATAAGAGACAGAGTGCCTTTCGAATATTTAACACCGTTATTCCCGGATGAAAAGATAAGTCTAAGCTCTAAGCCGGATAATTATTCAGCCAGAATTCTAGATCTTTTTTCACCCATAGGAAAAGGACAGCGGGGCATGATCGTAGCTCAGCCCAAAACAGGTAAAACCGTTTTATTAAAGAACGTGGCAAACGCTATTGCTGAAAACCACCCTGAATGCTATCTGATCATATTGCTGATCGATGAGCGCCCGGAAGAGGTAACAGATATGGCTCGTAGCGTAAAAGCGGAAGTTATATCCTCTACTTTTGACGAACAGGCTGATCGACATGTCAAGGTATCCAGCATGGTACTGGAAAAATCGAAACGCATGGTGGAGTGCGGTCATGATGTGGTTATTCTATTGGATTCTATCACCAGACTTGCCCGAGCGTATAATACCGTAGTACCTTCCTCAGGAAAAATACTTAGTGGTGGTGTGGATGCCAATGCGCTTCACAAGCCGAAACGGTTTTTTGGAGCTGCCAGAAACGTAGAAAACGGCGGATCACTCACCATCATAGCTACCGCACTTATCGAAACAGGTTCTAAAATGGATGAGGTGATTTTTGAGGAATTCAAAGGAACAGGTAACATGGAGCTTCAGCTTGATAGAAAACTGTCTAATAAACGTGTTTATCCTGCTATTGATGTTCCTGCCTCAGGTACACGTAGAGAAGACCTGTTAATGACAGAAGAAGAACTACAGCGAGTTTGGATACTTCGCAAGTTTATGTCAGACATGAATTCCATAGAGGCAATGGAATTCTTGCTTTCTAAAATGAAAGGCACCAGAAACAACGAAGAGTTTCTCATTTCCATGAACGGGTAGTTCATATAACCTATCTTTTTACCCAAGCAGCCGCAAAAACAGCGGCTGCTTTTTTTATATCTCTTCATAAGCGTTAAGGAAGAAAACCACGTCATTCAACTCTGTAGAAGGTAGTGTCCCAGATAGTGTGTCTTTAATGCGAAGGTTTTCCATGGCGATAACTTCTTGTTGAAGTTTAGTTAAAATTCTGATCGAAGCGAAAATTAGTGATTGGATAACTGTATGTTTTCTCCCCCATTTCCATAGCC
>JBCCSU010000146.1:0-11572 GCA_039199635.1 Bacteroidota bacterium
CATTGAACCAAAAAAGAGGTTCACTGAAATGCCCAAGTCCATTCATTTCAGACCAAGTGTAATTAGGTTTATACGAATAAAAGAAAAGATTGAAATTAAAACTGCCGAAGTTCCTTAATACTATTAAGATTACCCATAACCCAATACTAGCCGCATGGCCGGCAAATTTGTTATTTACGAAAAGGTGAATCGCAAATACCAGCATAACCATTTGTATGTAATCGGGAAATGAAATCAGGAAGCTATCGATGAGATAGGTGCTCAAGTTATAATTAAAATAACCTTTTAAGGTTTGTATAACTACTCCCACCAGGATAGGGATAGATGCTAAAAGGAAACAAATAAAGACCATCCCTAAAAACTTTGACCCTATAATCACACTGTCGTTAACAGGAAAGGTATCGTTAATGGAAGAATACCCTGTTGACTTATCGCGATGTAGTGTTTCTCCTGTAAAGAACACCAGAATGATAAATACAAATATTACATAGGTGAAGCTTTTAAACTCGATAATCACCGAAGTCACCGGGTGTGAAGGGACACTGTAAAGCGTATTTCCCAACCAAATATCAAGGACTAGAAAGATCAAGCCGCCCAATAGGATTGATCTAAAGTAAACATCCTTCGCAATGTTCTTTATTTCTATCCGGGTTAGCGCCTTTAAGATTTTCCATTGAAAACTTCCTGAAAAACTAACTGCTATCGAGGCACTGTTGAGTGCCTTACTTATGACCGTGTCCTCTTTAGCCTTTTTTATTTTGCCTTGTTTGATCTGGAAGAAACGGGTAAAGCTGAATGAGAAATAAGCCGCTAAGAAAAAGGCCAAGCCAATGGCAGACCAGAGCAGACGATTGATCAGAAGGTTTCCGTCAATATTTAGTAAAAAGTTATTTTGCTCGTATGGTGTGAGGTATCGGCTTTGATAATCGAAAGAATTCAAACCAAATGGATCAATGATTTGAACGAGATCTTTATTTTCTATGTCCTGGGCGAGAAAATTAGTTAGTAGATAACCTATGAAAACGATAATTCCACCGGAGTAGATGGACTTTATGTTCCTGGTAAAAACGATGAGTGCAAAAAATAAGGTGGCTGCGAACCACATATTAGGCAGCCACAGGGTAAGCCAAGGCTGAAAGTAATTAACAAATGTATTAGGACCATATCGTAGCTCCTCCGTCCATCCCGTTCCAGGGCCTATGATACTCCCGAGCCAATAACCCAATACACCTCCAAGTGAAATGAAAACGAGCGCTACAAACGATCCCCAAAACCTACCCATAAAGTAAGCACTCTTGGAAATAGGATAGCTAAAGAGGAAAGTTCCTGTTTTATGCTCAAGGTCTCTGTAAAGAGGCACACCCATTACAGCAGAAGCGATCATGATACCGAAAATGGAGAACAGCAGATAGAGATTAGCAATTAGTATGGGAGAATTATGGTATACCTTTTCTGACGCAGGTGTGCTTCCCGAGGCCACAAGAAGAAGCGCTACAAAAGCCAATAAAGCGAAATAAATGTATGTGGCAGGCCGACCAAATCTATACTTAAGTTCGAAAGTGAATATGTTCCAAAACATAGTAAACCGATTAAAGCGTGATAGGATCTACTTTTTTGGAAATATGACTGAAGTAAACGTCTTCCAGATCTGTGGGGACGGCCTCAAAGCCATTACCCGGGTTAGCATCACTGCTCACTCTTAGATTCAATTCTCCTTCTACTAGTTTGGTAGAAATGAGTTGTAAATCTTGCTTATAAGTATCGAGCTCATCCTTTTTAATGGCTTTGGTAAAGATCTTTCCTTCCAATTCTTTGATACCATCATGCGGTTTTCCTTCCATCATCAATTCTCCCCCACAAATAATGGCCATTCGAGAGCATAGCGTACTTACATCTTCCACAATGTGTGTAGAAAGAATGACAATGGTATTCTCCCCGATCTCACTGAGTAGATTGTAAAATCTGTTCCTTTCAGATGGGTCAAGACCTGCCGTGGGTTCATCTACAATGATCAAACTGGGATTTCCTACTAAAGCCTGAGCAATACCAAAACGCTGACGCATACCCCCGGAATAAGTGCCCAGCCCCTTTTTACGGTGCTGGTACAGGTTTACCTTTTGAAGTAAGCTTGCCACCAACTCTTTTCTATCGCTTTTGCTGCCTACCCCTTTCATTTGAGCAATGTGATCAAGCATAACTTCTGCATTGATTCGTGGATACAATCCAAAATCTTGTGGTAGGTAGCCCAATCTCTCACGGACGGACTGTTTATCCTCCATTACGTCAATTCCATCCAAGGAGATACTGCCGGTATCTGCGTCTTGTAATGTGGCAATGGTGCGCATTAAGGTTGATTTTCCTGCTCCATTGGGTCCCAGTAGACCAAACATACCCTGAGGAATAGTTAAGGATATATTATTCAGGGCCTGCACTCCGTTGGAGTAGGTTTTAGATAGATTTTGGATCTTTAGTTCCATAGACTAAGCAATTAAATTTAAGACGGCATTTACCTTAATAATAATACTATCATTAATCTGTATTTAAAAACAGGTCAGGTGTAAGTGGTAGATTGCCCAGGTTTATGGTTTTATTGAAGCTTGTAAAAGCTATTTTGCAGATATTACCGGACACATGTAATCAAGCTTAGGGTTGTCCAGAGCATTAATCATGTAATGGGCGACCGTTTTTCGATTGATAGTCAGACGTGGTTTAGGGGTGTTATTGAATGACTCGATGATCAATTGATCTTTTTCACCGTTAACGAGCCCGACTGGGCGCACGATAGTCCATTTTAGATTTGACTTCTGAAGTAGGTTTTCCTGCCGTTCATGATCTTCGTAGGCGGGCCCGATGTTACTATTTTTGATCATCCACCGAAACCAGACTGGAATATCTTTCTTTGTATCTCCTACACCCCAGGCTGAGCATATCACTAGCTTACGGATCGGTATTTTATCGGAAAGTGAGATGAGGTTACCAATTGTATCTGACATCAATGTTTTAGGACTTCTGAGCCTAGACCAAGGAAAATCTGAATGTCTGGATACATTAAGTGCGCTGATTACCTGATCGCAACCGGTTAAAGCTTCTCGAAGATCTAATGAGTTTGAAGGATTACCTTCTATGAGTTCTATGTTCTTATGTGCTGTATTAAAAAAAGCCTTCGGCTCACTACGTACCAGGCACCGGATCTCCAATCCACGGTGCAGCGCTTCACAAACTATCAAAGTACCTGTTCTACCGGTAGCGCCAAGTATTAATGTTCTCATACTTACTAATGTAACGTAATTCGGAAATTGATAATAGTCGTTCACATGGTTTCAGCCTGGGCAGATCAAATATCCTAAAATGCCCTTTTGAGTACATAAAGGCAATATATGTACCAAATTGTCTACCTGATGTATACCTAATTTTAGTACTAGTGCACCTTGTGTATACGCAGTTATTGACATTCAAGACTTTCACGATTTTACTTTTGAAGTCGTAAAAATCAAAAAAATTAGAAAAGATGAATTTACTTTCAAAAAGCTTATTGACCCTTTTATTGGCTATCGCAGTTTGCCTATCAGGCTGTGAGGATGATGATCCTTCCTCGGCCGCAGAAAATATTGATGTAAGCCTAAGCAACCTTTCAACTCTGGGTGATGTACTGGTAGATGAAAACGGTATGACACTCTATTTTTTCACCAAAGATACGGATGGCTCAAGTGCTTGTAATGGCGGATGTCTTGATGCATGGCCCGTCTTTTACCGCGCCGACATAAATGTAGCCAGTACATTGACCGCAGCAGATTTTGGAGTGATCACACGAGGTGACGGCTCAAAACAAACTACGTATAAAGGTTGGCCGCTTTATTATTTCGGAGGTGATGTTGCTGAAAATGATGTTACGGGTGAAGGCGTTGGTGGAGTATGGTTTGTAGCTAAACCGGACTACACGCTAATGCTGGCCAATCAGGAAATTGACGGAAGTGAGGCTGACTATTTCGTAGATTCTGAAGGTAATGCACTGTACTTCTTCGCTAATGACGATGATAACGTAAGTAATTGTAGCGATGGCTGCCTTACGGCTTGGCCTGTATTTAGCGGAGCTAATAATACTATCGTACCAAGTATTTTATCCAACGCCGATTTTGGACAAATAGACTCAAATGACGGCGCAAAGCAAATGACCTATAAGGGGCAACCTATGTACTATTTTGCTCAAGACCAAGACCGCGGTGATGTTAATGGCAGAGCCGTGGCAAGCTGGAGCTTATCTAACTTTTAAAAATTAATGACAGCAAAGAATTTTTTCGTAGGGTTTGTTTTTTCAATAGTGTGGGCCGTTTCGGCCTGCACTTATGATACTATTCCACTTCCATCGAGCTGCGAACAACCGCCCGCAGTGATTATTTCCGAAATTACAAATACAGATTGTGGTTTGCAGACTGGGTCAATTAAAGTGGAAGGCTCTGGAGGAGAAGAGCCTTATGTTTTTACGCTGAATGGAGACGTTGAAAATGTGGATGGTGTATTTGATGACCTTCCGGCCGGTACCTTTTTAGTTGCCATAGAGGATGCCAATGGTTGTACGGCTGAAATTGAAGGTCAAATACAGAATAAAGATGGTATCAACATTACGTTAAATTCTACTAACTCAAGTTGCCAAACCAGCAACGGTTCCATCTCTGTTCAAGGTACCGGTGGCACGGAACCTTATCAATTCAAACTGAATGGCCAGAGTTTTCAAGACTCCGGAGAATTCAACCAATTGAGCCCCGGTGAATATGCCATTGTAGCCAAAGACGCGGACGGCTGTGAGACCACCCAAACCGTACGTATTTTCTCTGATGTAGTATTTAATGAAATTAAAGCTATAGTTACCGCTAATTGTGCTGTCCCAAATTGTCATGCTGGTGTTAGCGGACGTCCCGACTTTAGAAATGATGACGTCATTAAAGATCGAGCTGATCGTATCAGAGCACGAACCGGGGCGCGAAGTATGCCACCGCAGTCTAGTGGTAGATCTCTCTCAAACAATCAAATTGAAAGCATCGCCTGCTGGGTGGAAGATGGTGCACCTAGTTAATCATTAAAAACAGAAATAAAATGAAACATGTATTTACTATAGTATTTCTTTTAGCACTAATTATTTCCGTAGATGCTCAAGACAAATATATCACTAAGAATGGGTATGTTAAATTTTTCTCAAGTGCACCTCTAGAGGATATTGAAGCCGAAAATAACAAGGTTCAAAGCATTGTGGATCTAGCTGCCAATGAAGTGGTGATCAGTATTCCTATCCAGTCGTTTGAATTTGATAAGTCGTTAATGAAGGAACATTTCAACGAAAACTATTTAGAATCAGAAAAATTTCCAAAGGCTACATTTAAAGGTAAGTATGATGCGGGTAAGCAACTCACTGCAAAAGATATAGGTACTTACACTGTGGCAGCTAGCGGAGAGCTTACTATTCATGGCATTACGCGCCCTTTGTTAACGAAAGTTACGTTGAGCATTACCGAAAGTGGTGTACGTGCTAAAACTAAATTCGACATCAGAATTGCCGACTTTGATATAGAGATTCCGCGCATAGTATTTAAAAACATAGCTGAGGTAGTTGAAGTAACGGCAGATATGCAATACGCTAAACTTGATGCGCAATGAAAAGAACCCAATACTTACTGATGCTTAATCTTCTTCTGGTAACATCTCTTATTCAGGCACAGGATGACCTTATGTCTTTACTTGATGAGAAAACAGAAGATCCTATCCAATTCATAGAAGCCACTTTCAAAGGAAGTCGTTTGATCAACGGCCATACCATACAAACTCGTAAGCAAAGGGAGCTAGAGTTCCTTATCTCCCATAGATTTGGACGCATTAATTCAGGAGCTTATGAACTTTTTGGACTTGATGCTTCGAACATTCGATTGGGTTTGGAATATGGACTTACTTCATATTTAACGGTGGGAGTAGGTAGAAGTTCTTTTGATAAAACGTTAGATAGTTTCTTAAAATTTAGACCACTTAGACAATCAAAAGGTGTGAAGTCAATGCCTATCTCACTCGTTTATTTTACAAGCATAGCTTATCGTACACTCCGAGATCAGGATGGTTTTGAAGATATCCAATCGCAGCTGTCTTACACACACCAAGTACTCATTGCCAGGAAGTTTAGCGCGGGGTTATCGCTTCAGCTTATGCCTACGTTGGTGCATAGAAATAAAGTGGAGGAGATCAATGGTGAAAATGATCAATTTGCATTAGGAATTGGCGGGCGTGTGAAACTAACACAACGGGTATCTTTAAATGCCGAATATTATTATCGTTACGATGCCCCTGATAATGAAAATCTATTTAATTCTATAGCCATAGGATTTGATATAGAAACTGGCGGACATGTTTTTCAGCTCCATTTTACAAACAGTAGAACCATGATTGAGCGAGGCTTCATCACACAAACTACCGGAGACTTCTTCGGTGGTGATGTTCACTTTGGCTTTAACGTTTCGAGGGTGTTCTAGTTCCTAGCTAATTAAGAACTACACTAATACGGGAATAAGGCTTTTCAAGTCCTATTCCTTTTTGTATTATTAACCATGCGTTTCGTATTATTATGCTCGTGCTTGTTTACATTTTATTATTCAAGCTTCGCTTCCGGCACTATTGATAGTTTAGAAAATGTGCTGAACGAGCATCCTCAAATGGATAAAGAGCGAGTGGATATTTTAAACGATCTCGCCTATCAATACTGGATCATTGACCCACTGACTTCCGAGAAATATAGTCGTGAGGCATTAGAACTTGCCATTACATTGACTTATCCAGACGGTATGGCTTATGCGAACCGATCCATTGGTGTTTCTCACTGGGCCAGAGGAAATTATGAAGATGGGCTTAACTTCTTGATGCGTGCAATGCTCGGCTATGAATCAATACAAGATACGCTCAATATTGCCAATGTGATGATGAACACGGGGTTGATTTATAGTGAACAGGGCAGTTACAAGGAGGCGTTAAAATATTATAAAGAGGCCCTAAGCACTTTTGATTTGCTGGAAAAGCCGAAGCGTCATATCAACACAGCAAACCATATTGGTGAATTACTGGAGAAACAGGGTCAATATAATGATGCCTATCAATACTATTCCAATGCTTTACAGCTCAGCGATTCTTTAGATTATACCTATGGTATGGCCACTGCCTACCTTAATCTGGGGAGTCTCTACAAAAAAAGAGCAAAATTTGACAGTGCTTTACATTTCTGCAATAAAGCATTTGAAATGCAGCAACGAAACGATGACTGGCATGGTAAAGCGACTTCTCTTTATACCATGGGCACGGTTTACATGCTTCAAGAAGACTATGCGAAAGCTGAGGAAAAACTACTGTATGGGTTAAATAAGGCGGTACGGGTAAGCTCAAAAAAGTTGCGTAGAGATATTTATTATGCCCTCAATCAGGTGAATGAACAACAAGGAAAATATAAATCCGCTTATCAATATTTGAATCAATACACCTTATTAAATGATAGTCTTCTTGATGCCGAAATGCTCAGAAATCTGGTAAGATTAGAAAATAAGATTGCTCTTGAGCAGAAGGAACAAAAAGTACAGCAACAAGAGTATGATCTGGAGATTTTACAACAGGAAGCAAAAGCAGATGCAGCCATAAGAAATGGACTTATTTTAGCAGGGATAGCCCTGCTGGTGGTAACCTATCTCATGTACAGTAGGCAACGAATGAAAATTATAAATAACAAAAAGCTATTAGCTAAGAATAAAGAAATATTTGAATCGCAACAGGCCCTGGCAGAAGCTGAATTAGAAAATTCTAGGCTCAAAGAGCAAGAACTCAAGCAAAAGATAGAATTCAAAAATAAAGAGCTGGCCAGCTACACGCTTAATTTCATGCAGAAAAATGAGCTTTTAGCTGAAATTAAGGAATCAATTCAATCGCTTAAAAAGTCTCAAGACACGGAAACTTTAAAAAAGTTAAACTCTTTGAATAGAATGATCTCCGGAAGCACTCAAATTGATAGAGAATGGGAAGATTTTAAAAGATACTTTGAAGAAGTACACACTGGTTTTTTTGTAAAGCTCAAAGGCAGATTTCCGGACATCACCAACAATGAACTCAGGCTGTGTGCTTTACTGAAATTAAATATGAACCTGAAAGAAGCGGCCAATATATTAGGCATTTCACCGGAAAGCGTAAAAACAGCGCGCTACAGGCTCAGAAAAAAACTAGGGTTATCCAAGGACGAAAATCTGATAGACTTTGTCATTAACTTAGAGAACGAGTTGGTGAGCGAAAAGCAGTAGAGAATTTTACCTAAACTAGGTGCCTTACTCCATTATCTCCGTCACAAGTTTAATGTAATATGTAGTAAGGCTATTCTTGATAATACCTTTTCAGGTAAAATCTACCAATACTGGTACTACCATGACTGTATAACGGGTGAATTAAATTTCAAGTCGGCGCTAGTAAGAGTTTTAATCGTTACAATTCTCTAACCAGACGAATATCAATCAAGGCGACTTATTTCCATTGATATCTAACTTTGTATTTCCGCTTTGCTTCACATTTTCACCAATTCTACCCTTCTGTTCAGGCGTTTACCTGCTTCGCTTTCATTACTGGCTACAGGCGCAAGAGGGCCCACGCCTTGAGGTATCAAGCGTTCTTTCTTTACATTGTGCTTCTCTAAAAGCCATTGTACCACCGCTTCAGCTCGATCTTTAGCTAACTGCAGGTTATCATCAAAATTACCCTCCATATCAGTATGACCTACGATAAATAATTTTAGATTCTTATCCTGTTCTAAAAGTTTGGCGATTTGGGCAATGGGCTCTTCCGAGCCTGATTTGATGATGGATTTCCCAGTATCGAATAGTATGCCGTATACAGCAACTCTTCCGGTATTTTTAATATTCTCAGCCAGGTAATCAGCGTTGGCCGTGATGAGTTGTTCCAAAGCTTGGCTTTCGAGTACTACCAGACTATAGCGTTTATTTACATTATCTACGCTCACCTCAACCCAAATAGCTGTTTCCCCTTGGATTAGCTTAAAAATAGCCCGACCTCGGAGATTTTCTGTGGAGAAAAGGAGTGTTTTTCCGCCAATTTGTTCTATAGCGTTCTGATAATTTCTTAAGATCCCATGCACGCCTGGGAAGGGAGCTCCGCTCATTAGCCTGTAGTTCATGGAGTGCCTCTTTCCTTCTACTTCATATTTCTCATCTCTGGAGACGGAAAAAGTGACTTTTTCAAAATCAGCAACTTCAGAGGACCAGAGATAAATACCTTTTAACCGATTATTAAAAAGGGCATGTTCTTTGGTTCCTTGTCTATCCGCTACTTGTTCATAAGTAGGTACAGGTACCGATCCTGGAATGTAAGATTTATCTACCGTTATCTCTTGTGGTAATGGGCCTTTTTCTGTTATATAGAGCCCATGGTCCCCATTTACATTGTAAGCGGCTATACCTACGTAAACCCAAATTTCTGTTCCTTTATGATTTAATTTGAACGACCTATACGTCCTGCCACTTTGATCGGAACTGGACATGAGCTCACCTCCTAATTGCTTAACGGCATTTTCATAGTTCTTGATCACAGCATCTCTACCGGGGGCCTCGGCACCGCTGTTCATGCGATAGTCATAGGAGTAGACCCTGCCTGCCACTGTTATTTTCCCATTTGGAGTGTCCCATTCCCCCTCAGCATATTTTAATTGGTAATAATTCTTAACATAAAAAGCCTCCATTTTCCCAAAAAGTGGATGCCCTTGCTCAATTTCCACTTGTTGCTGAGCAACTACATTTGATGAACATGGTTCCAGGATTAACCAGAGGCTTAAGAAAAAAATAAAGATAGTGCGGTTTTGTTTTTCGGATATCATATTGACGTTTTTTATTTTAGTTCGCGAAACTATATTCCCATGTAAGTACTTCCACCGGTTCCCCAGTATCAAGACGAAGACTTTTCTTTTGATGGATGAGTCCATTAGGATAGTATGTATACTTTTCCCATACTTCTAATTCATCATCTCGTGTTACTTTCTTTTCTGTTAAAAGACCTTTTGAATAGTTGTAGAGGGTCTCAAAATGATAAGTTACAGGTTCACGTTTTATGAAAGTGTTTTGATTGGTTTTTTCCAGAATGAGAAGATCTTTATCATATTCATAGAAGGTAGTATCCGGCTGGCTGAAAATAGGTGAAGCGGGTATTTTTTTGATCAATCTTTGTTTCCTATCATACTGATAATAGGCCAATAATGTGTCTAATTTGTCGGTGCCAGGTATAGATATTATTTGTGCTTCCTGGGTTAGTGAACCTTGATCATTATAGCTGAAGAATCGAAGTGTCCGTCCGTTCATTCCCATATCTTCTCTTTCAGGGTTATAAATCTCTTTAGAAAGTAATTGGCCTTTTGCATTATAATGGTAATAGGTCGTATCGTAGTCAGTGTAACTTTTTGTTAACCAACTCTTTTCATTATAGATCTTTACCTCTTTGTTCATGTATTCATAGGCCTCAAATTGAGGCATTTCAGGATAAGTAAAATCAATGCTTTTTTCGTCTCTGAAAGTAAGGTAGGCAGACCAGTTCTGTTGAATAATGGTATCGCCAGAATGGATAAAAGCTACGGAGTCTTTGCTACCCCACTGGCCGTAACTTATTTCCGCCAGACTTGCCCACTGAACCTTCCCTTTTTCGTCTAGTGAGTAGCTTCCGAAGGCGATTCCTTTTGCTGTTGATCCAGGATTATCCGGAGGGCTATTATAATATAAGGTCAAACGATCTACTTCGCTTTGGGCATAGACTTCGGGGCTATGCCAAAGATAATCGGTGTATAGCGCTTGTGCTTTTACTGACCAAAGGCCGATAGTAGTCAATAAGCTTACAGAGATTAAACCTCTCTTTACAATATACATATCATTAATAACTTACTCTCTTCACTTGTAAACATATCGGTTGAAATTTAGGTGCAAACACTCCTGATGCGTGTTTATTAACTTATTAGGGAAAGAAATAAAAAGTAGCTCAGGAAATGCGAAAAAGTACCTATTCCAATGATAGGATCTGATTAAAGGCTATCGGACGATGATCATCCATGATTTGATTATACTTTATTGACTAATTTATATCCCCAGCATCGGTAAGTGCTTGACTTTATGGTAGGTGAGCGCCAGGCGCAGGCATCTTCTAAGTGCTGAAATCGGTATTTCGTCCTTAAGACTAAGCACAATCGCGCGATTTCCCTCAAATTGAAGCTCATCACCAAACATGAGTCGAAAAGTACTGACCAACTCTGTGGTACAAATGAAAAAGAGGTAATACTTATCGGGTGTCTTTTTCTTCCAGTCTATTCGGATGGTACTACCCGTTTTGGATACGTAACTCGGTTCGCCCCATTTGGTTGTTTCTAATAGCTTATTCACCCCTTCAGTTTCATTGGCGGTATCCACTATTAATTGTCTCAAGGTTCTAAGCCTATCTCTTACGTTCTCAGGGTAACCTTCAATCAATTGCTCGACTTTGATGCTTTTAATAAATTCCATGATTTTGTTCTATTAAATTA
>JBCCSU010000147.1:0-11548 GCA_039199635.1 Bacteroidota bacterium
GATTTTTACTGTGTGTGGTACATCTGAAGGTACATAAAAAATATCGCCTGCTGTCAGTCTATGTTCCTCTTCTCCAATGTAGACGATCAACTCACCTTTGGCGACATAAGAAGTTTGTTCATGCGGATGAGCGTGGCGTGGCTCCGGTTCATCCCAGGGGCCATTGGTAAAATCAATAATAGCCGTCATTAATCTATCCAGGTGTATGAATTTACGAAATACTCCAGGGGCTATTTCGGTCGCTTGACTGTTCTTATCTTCAAGAATGGGCATAGTTCTATGAAATCAGAATTCATAATCAAGACGAGCCTGTAATGCCCTATCCACTACTAGACAAAATTATATTGAATGGGAATAGTCAGAAAGGATTTTTGAAATGAATAATTATGCTAAAGAATGGATCATTGGGTAGGGGTCAGATAGCAACAGAAACGTTTGTAGAATAGCAGATCTTTGCTCGATTTGAAATCATTTTACAGAAAACTTACTTTATTTTTAGCTGCTCTTGGGCCAGGATTTTTTCTGGTGGGATATAATATTGGAACGGGTAGTGTAACTACCATGGCGTCTGCGGGTGCTAATCACGGCACCGGGCTTATGTGGGCGGTTTTAATTTCCTGTGTGTTTACCTATGTTCTTATCGTTACATTTGGTCAGTATACCCTTGTTACCGGTAAAACGGCACTTCAGAGTTTCAAGGTCAATTTTGGACCGGGTACGGCAAAAATAGTATTATGGTCTTTGATCATTTCTGAAATGGTATCCAGCATTGGAGTTATGGCTATTTTATCAGAGGTCATTCATGAATACTCAAAGCTCTTTACGGCCTCCGGAGAAGGGTTTAGTATGACATTAATTTCATTGATCATCGGCCTTTTAGTGGTGATTCTGTTGTTTAATGGTCGATACTCTTTGATCGAAAAAATATTGATCGTTTTTGTTACGGTAATGGGCCTGTCGTTTCTACTGAGCAGTGTACTCATTATCCAGAGCCCAACGGAGGTACTAAAGGGTATGATTCCAGCTATTCCCGAAGGAGCCAATGCCGGGTTAATTGTAGCTGGTATGATTGGAACTACTATGGGTGGTGTAATTTATGTGGTCCGATCCAGTACTATGAAAGAAAAGAACTGGGGTATTTCGCATTTAAAAGCCGAGAAAAAGGATGCGTTTGTTTCAGCAGCTCTTATGTTTTTATTGAGTGCTGCTATCATGGCTGCCGCAGCTGGCACGTTACATCCGTTAGGACTAAAGGTGGATAATGCTATTGACATGGTGAAGCTGCTTGAGCCACTTGCCGGGCCTTTTGCCATTTCTCTGTTTGTAGGAGGTTTAGTGGCTGCCGGTTTATCTTCCTTGTTTCCCCACTACATTTTGGTGCCTATGTTACTGGCAGACTATCGGGATACGAAGCTGGATCTGTCTGCTTCGAAAACGCGGATGATTGTTGTTTTTTATGCCGCTTTAGGGTTGATCGTCCCTATTTTTGGTGGGCGACCTGTGGCCGTTATGATTATTTCCCAAGCGCTGGCACTACTTGCTACCCCCACCATACTCATTTTAATGTGGATACAACTTAATGATAGGAAAGTGCTTGGTTCCTTTGCAATAAGTAAGGGTAAAAATGTTTTGATCGGCCTCATTACTGCTTTTACGATCTTTATTTGTGTGCTGGGGTTGATGGGTATAGCTGATTTGCTTTAGGTTTTTAAGAAACAAGTTAATATGAATTTTAGTGATCAAATTGTTTGTGCTTATCTGTATGCGATAACGAAATACGGTTATCCACCATCTGTAGAATCTACTCTTACACAGATTGAAGAGATGGCAGCCTTGGGTTTCTCGTCCATTGAGTTGGAGGGTATCCGCGAAGATCATCTTGCGGGCATTTATGCTATGAAGGATGAGATTTCGAAAAAAGTGAAGAGAAAGGATCTTACCGTACCGTATTTCTGCGGCGTATTACCTGCTTTATCTTCTTTAGATAGTCATATTAGAGACGAACAGCTGAAGCTTTTTGAAATGGCGTGTGAAGTTGCTTCGGTTTTCAATTCCATCGGTGTTCTGGATAACGCTCCACTGCCTCCTTTTCAGTTTCCTGCAGATATTCCCATTGTTCGCCACTATGATGAGGATACTCTGAACGCTGCATATTGGTCGAAAGAGGTGTCCTGGGACCGTTATTGGGATCAGCTAGTAAATACGTACCGGACCGCTTGCGAAATTGCGAATCAGTACCAGTTGAAGTATGTGATGCATCCGGCTGTGGGGGTACTTGCTTCTGGTACGGATAGCTTCTTGAGGTTTCATGATGCCGTAAAAATGGATAACCTAAGGTTTAATTTTGATACGGCTAATCAGTTCGTAATGAAAGAAAACTTATCCCTGGCACTGAGACGGTTAAAAGATCATGTAGATTATATTCATATTTCCGATAATGGCGGTACACAAATGGAGCATCTGGCCATTGGTCAGGGAAAGATTAGGTGGGATGTATTTTTTGAAACGCTAGAAACTATCGACTTTAGGGGGCACGTTGGTATTGATATTGGCGGAGCAGAATCTGATGTGGAGGATTTGAATGCTGCTTACAAAAATGCTGGCAGATTCGTGTCAGATCATTGGCATATCTTCAGATGATTTCAGTTCACTCTAGATGACAGATCCACTCCATCACTTGATTTGTTCTAGATGCTGAATGCCCGGTACTTACACATTTTCCATGACCTCTGAGATGGCTCACCACTTGTTCAATCAGTGGTTGTTGGATATGCTTTGGTACATTAAATTGAAAGACTTCACTTTGATTGTCTGTTACTAGCCTGACATCGGCGGCACCGAATGTACTAAATTCGATATGACCTTTTGATCCGTAGATATGGATAGAATCCGTCTTATCTGTATTAGCCACCGTAAAACACCAGATTCCACTCCCGATAACACCGGATTCGAATTCAAAAACACCGGAAACGATATCCTCAGCTTTGTAGTTGCCGGCTTGATTTCTTTTGTAGCCTTCGGCACTCTCTATAGGTCCCAGCAGAAAGTCAAGTAAATCTAGTTGATGACTCGCCAAATCGTAGAAATAGCCACCGCCTGCGATTTCTGGATTTACTCGCCAGTTGGAGCTATCGGCTACAATACTTGGATTAAGGGGTTGAAATAGATCTATCTTTACAAACCGCACATCACCTATAGCTTGGGTATCAAGCAATTCCTTTACCTTCAAAAAATGAGGTAGTACCCTTCGGTAATAAGCCGTAAATAGGCCTACTTCATTTTCTTGGCAAGCTTCTATCATTAATTGACACTCAGCGTGGGTACGTGCCATAGGCTTTTCTACGTAAACAGGTTTCCCTGCTTTGGCGGTTTCGACTGTATATGCAGCGTGATAGGCCGGGGGAGTGGCGATATAAATAGCATTCACATCCGGATGATTTATCACTTCTGTGGGATCAGTTGTCCACGCATCAATGCCATGACGTACAGCATAGTCTTTAAGCTTTTCCTCATCTCTACGCGTCACCATCTGAATTGATGAATGTGGGATAAGGTTCATTGCCGGTGCACTTTTTACCTCGCAAACATCACCTACACCTATAATACCCCATTGAACCTGGTTCAGGTGCTTTTTCATTCAAATGAATTTCGTTGAATTAATTTATGTCAGAAGTTGTGGAGAAACTCTCGTGTCCTTTAACACATATTCAGTATAAGTTTTTTCATTGTTTGACAATTAAATGTGTTGTCGCTTGACTCCCAGTGACGATACGTAACACATTAGTGCCCTTAACAAGTTGATTAAAAGTGACCTGATGAACCCCAGTCTCAAAAGTATCCGTTCGATTAGTTACACGCTTACCTGAAAGATCGAGAATTTCTATTGTTATTTCGGTTGGTGTGGTAACAGAGAATTCGAATATCGCCTCATCTGTAGTTGGATTGGGATAGATTTTAAAAGTATCTGTAAATGAGCTAAGGCTCAAGATAAGCGCTTCATATTCTGCTCTAACGTTAATTGCTCGATTAGCAATTTGAACTGTAGTACTAGGTGATGAAGCATCTTCAAGAAATTCAGTATCTCCTGACCAATTCTTAAATTCACGGCCTTCTATTATTTCAGCCTCAATGTTGACTACAGCGCCTTCTCGGTAGTTTCCTGTTCCGGTACCATTTTCTACAGCAAGTGAGTACGTGGATATATAAGAAGGCCTTAACTGTACATCCTGATTGGGCATAAGTACAAAGGTCTCGTTGCTTGAAAAATCGTCAACATAGGTAGTATCTCCGGCCCACTCAAAAAGATCAGTGCCAGTTGCCGTCTGTGCAGTAATTGGCACTTGTATACCTGAAGCGTATTCACCCTCTCCAATACCATTTGCCACAGCTAAAAAATGATGTAGATTGAAACCAACAGGAACTATTTTTAAATAGCTTATTTTAACATTTGATCCTTCGGGTGTTATGGTAAGATTTCCATCCTCGATTTTAAAGTTTTCAAAAGAAAAAGTATCAAAGCCATCCCTACCATCGGGATCTACTACCAGCATATCTTCTAAACGGAAGGTATTCGTGTGATCCGTGTTTCCGAAATCCCCGAAACCAATTTCTATATTATAGTTGCCATTGGCCACTTCTAATTCCCAAATACTGCCAATGGCAGAGCCTCTCTGCATGGGTACATAGGACAGTTTTCTCGAATCCCAAACCGCTCCACTTGATCTTCGGATACCATTAATGGCCTCTGATATTCTCCATCCGGACCTTATCTCATCTCGAAGTGTGTAGCTGTCTCCCATTTCGGCGGTGTATCCAGGAACTCGATCATTATCTCGGGGTTGAAAATTAAAATTCAAGCGTGGATCAGTTCTTAATTCGAAAACTGCCTCTAAAGTGACATCGTTATTCATAATTAAATCGAGTTCTGCTATAGAAGAAGTGTTATCACCGCCCCAGCCTTTGAAATAATATGGAAATTTACCAATGGCCGTAACCTTGACTGCCTGGCCAGGCGCATAAAAACTTTGTTCCGGCTCTATGGACACTAATCCGAAATTATTTTCGTAGGAGAGTTGCAAAACCTTTGCCTCCGCAGCATTCAAGGCAATAAATTTTTCTCTTCTTGTAACGCCAAATCCGTCAATAATAACAATATCTATTTCATGGGTAGGGATATCCTCAGTAGGCATGATCAAAGAAGTTTCAACACTGGACTGCTGATGCGTAGATATTAGCTCACCATCGAAAAGAATTTCTATTTTACCTATTCCCACTTCAAAAGGATCACTTATTTGAATTGAAATAGGTATGGTCTCGCCTGGGCCGTAAACCTGATTATTTTCAACGTTGATAGTTGAGACTAGTTTTGACAAATGGATATCACCCTTGGTGAGAGTGGCGTATTCATCTCCTTCACGGGCAACCTGAGGGCGGTTATTTTCAATCCATGTAACGACTTGATCACTGAGTTCAAGATTTGAGTTGGCCAGCTCATAGGCATTTCTCCGCTTCGTTGACTTGTTAGGATTGGGATGCCAGGGAAAGCTCTGATCTCTAATATCCCATTCATAATATGTTTCCAATAACTGCGTAATATCTGCGCCTTGCTCGGTAGAATCATGCCAGAGATCGAACCCGGCATATTTAGCTATATCAAGGCATTGTACCATTGACGTCATGGCGTAGGCCGTATAAGTCAGGCCGCTGCTGCCATTGTTCCTTACCACTTCTCTGGGGAGATAAACACCGTTTTCATTCTTCCTCAATTTCCAATCTACCCCAGGATTACGTACACTTTGGTCCGTGCGCTCATAGAAATAACTTTTCAACTGAATTAAACCCTCCTTCAACAGTAGGGTGTCTTCAAGAACAACTGCAGCCGTGAATACGCCTAGCAGACCGGCATCTTTCCAGTTATTATCTTTTCCTCGAACCACATCAAGTGGGTGTATTAATACATTATTTCTCCACCATGTTTTAAATGTGGTGCGTTGGTTTTCTGTCCAGCCATCATAATCGTGAATTAAATCAGCAGCGTAGAGTACTTGTGAAAACCAGGAACCTAGTTGTAAACCCCTATCCCCTCCGGTAAAAGTGGTACTGGCATTGGCCCAATCCATCATTACTTCTATAGCCTTATCAGCATACTTTGACTCACCCGTCAACTGATAGGCCAGTCCACTGGTGTAGGCGGTATGGCAGTTGCGCCAAAGATGCTCCCGAACTTCGTTTAAATTAGAATTAGGTTCATAGCCACCCATGATATTCATGGTGGCCGGTGCATCAGGAACAAAGTTCTGTGCTTCGTCCGCCTCGTTCATGAATTGCTGGTAGGCCGTATATTGAGGTTCTACCTGTTGCTCAATATAATGCTTTATCATATCCAATTCAGATGAGTTGATCACTGTCATAGGATGCTGAAATTCGAAGTTAGGCAGGGTGAAATTATACGCTTCTTTCCAGGGTACAGGGGGGCTGGATAAGTTTACCAAATTAGGTGGGTATTGACCGTTGCCCTTGGTAGGTACTTCATCGGTATTCGTAATGAATAAAGCATCTATTTGTGTTCCTGGTTCTCGATAGTAGATAGTGATATCATGAGTGCCCGCAGGTAAAGACCATGTCACGACTTCGTTATTGTTATCAGTGTCATGCACTTGAGACCAGCCCCAGAAAGGCGTTATAGGCATTCCATTCCATTTATACGGATCTTCATCATTCACTTGAAACCAAAAAGAGTCAGAACTTTCGGTTTGTGCAATGGTTCGGCCCCATATGGTGTATGTGCCACCAGATACCGTAACCTGCAGTGTTACTTTACCGCTATTTGGTGGGTTACTACTAGATTTATTTCCTTCTGCAACCTCTACAAATTCACCACCCAAGGCATAGTCATCTGTTTTGATCAACATAGGTTCCTCGACCTGACCAGATTCTACTTCCAGAAAAATGGTGTCTATGTCAGTACCGTTAATATTGTATTCAACAGTGCTTGGTGTAAAGGCTGAATTGAGTAGAAAAACCCCCATCACAAACAGAATTACAAAGGATGTAATTGTAAATGCCCCTCTCGTTTTCATAATATTTTAAATTCTTTTTGAATCCCATGGATTCAAAATCCTAAGTAAAAAATAGACGTATTTTTCGGTTTCAACACCCACAACCGTTCCAAGGATGTTACCCTAACAATGGGCTCTCACCGACAAAAGTTTAAAAAAGAGCGAATTATTTAGTTGTCAATCAAGCCTAAATAGCATGAGTGATTACATCACATTGAAAAAAAACGCAAGAACTTTGGGCAATGTGTCGCTTAATTCGTCATTAAGATAACGCGTAAGTTCTTATTAATTTTCAACAGTGAGAACCAATGATTTTATGATTAAAACGAGGCCTATGAAGCAGCAGATGACTGTATTACTGTTTACATGTTTTTATTTTACTATCAGTGTGACAGCGGTTGGTCAGGAACTGATTTTACTTCCTCAACCACAATCGATTATTCTGTCAGATGGATTTTTTAAAAATGATCTAGATCAGTTAACTATCAGCTACCCAACTTTCAAGGCTGAAGAGACGAATGCCAGGACTCAACTAAAAAACATTTTTACTGAAAGATCGGTAAAATGGACGCGTAATGGAAAAGCAGATATGGTTTTCAAACTTGTGGATCAGCAAGACACTGACGTACCTAACCACTTAGAAGGCTACTGGATCCGTATTGAAGGCCGTGAAATAACTGTAAAAGCTAGATCTGAAAGTGGTCTGTTTTATGCCGTTCAAACTTTAAAGCAACTCTTTAATCAACAAGTCAATGGTAAAATTCCTGAATGTACGATCAGTGATTTCCCTACACTTAAAAATCGCGGTCTAATGGACGATATCAGTAGGGGGCCGCTGCCATCGCTTGAGTTTGCGAAGGCGCAGATTAGGCGTCTTTCATCACTCAAGTATAACATCTTTACCTTTTACATCGAGCATGTTGTAAAGACCAAGCAACATGGATCGTTTGCCCCAAAAGAAGGGTTAACTATTACAGAGATTGAAGAATTAGCTGCGTATGCAAAGCTTCACAATATACAGTTAGTAGGAAGTTTTCAGTCCTTAGGTCATTTTAATAAAATACTGGAGTTCTCGCAATATCGGCATTTGGGTAGCACATCACGGATGTTGAAACCCGGTGATTCGACTTCACTAAAGTTCATGAAGGAAGTCATTGGAGAACTGGCTCCGGCGTTTAGCGGATCTTTCTTTAACCTTAATGGAGATGAAGCATGGGATCTGGCGCGTGCCGCTAAAATGCATCCCGAAGGCCTTAGTTCCGGTCAACTATATCTTCGGCATATGCAGCCTCTGCTAGAGGATCTTATAGCAAGAGGAATACGGCCTATGATGTGGGGTGACATTCTCAAGACTCATCCGGAGATTATTTCAAAGCTCCCGAAAGAAACGATCGTGCTCACATGGGACTATAGCGATCGAGATAGCTTCAGTAATTGGATTGATCCTTTTCGTGATTCGGGCCTGGATTATTGGGTTTGCCCGGGTGTGCTAAATTCAAATCGGTTTTATCCAGATTTTGATGAGTCTTTAGGTAACATTTTTGGCTTCGTTGGTGAAGGACTTGAAAATAATACTTCTGGTATGCTTTTAACGGTTTGGGATGATGGTGGCCGTCACTTTTTTAGTAGAGATTGGCTAGGGGTGGCCTTTGGAGCTGAACAAAGCTGGAATTATTCGCCCGACCACAAATCCTCATTTATACATCGCTTCTCTAATATTTTCTATAGTGATTCTAATGGAGTTTTCGAAACATTCATGGATAAAATGCATGAGCTTAAGAGCTCTCCGGTAATGTTAAATATGAATAATGAATCCTTTATTAAAGATGTATTCCCAAGTCGTGATCAAGAGTTAAGCTTTAGTAGAGATAACTGGAGTAAGGTGCAAAAGACGGTTGTAGAAGCCCAAGTGATTTTAAACCGACTTAATGCTTCTGTATATCCGCGGAGTGGTGACTTACAATTCTGGTATTTCACATTGGATCAATTGGAGCTTTTGGCTTTTAGCCGGATCAAGATGATCGAGCTGTCTAAGGTTTACAAAGGGGCTAGTTTCATTCAGTTAATGGACAGCGATAGCACAAAGCAACAGCTTAAAGTGATAGCCACAAGCCTCAAGGATCTAGAAGTACAATGGCAACGTTTATTCGATGAATTTCAACGATTATGGTTGATTGAAAACCGAACTTATTGGGTGAAAGAGGCAAATGAACCATTCAAACGCCATCTAATGGCATTGGGCAATGTAAGAGAAGCGCTTGAACATGTTATAGCCACCTTTAATCCCGATAACGGCATCTACTTGCCAGCACCCGGAAAAGTGGGTTTTACCATAGCCGATATTACCTCAGCTTATTTCAATTATTGGTTAGTTACAGGGCCTTTCAAGATAACGGACTACGAGCAGGATACGCAAGTCGATTTTCTGGAGGCTATGGGTGGCGAAGAAAGCGCCAGACCGATTTCAGGAACGTTATTCGAAAGTCCTGATGGTCGTCAAATGATGTGGGATAAGATCGCATCCACTTATGATGACCGTTTGGTTCTGGCTGAGCTATTCCAAGACAAAACTAAGGCTGTGGCCTATGCTTACTGTCAAATTAAATCGCCAGATGCCATGGAGGTAACGGCAAGTTTTGGAAGTAACGATGGGATCGCAGTATTACTCAATGGACAAGAAGTTTTTAGGGAGCATACTAAGCGTAATATGATTAAGGGTGAAAATAGTGTTCAGTTGTCCTTGCAGGAAGGCACTAACCACGTACTGGTAAAGTCAGATCAGTGGAAGGGAAAATGGGAATTTTCTTTTATGCTGGATGGTGTCAAATGGACCTCGCATAAGCATAAGTATACCTTGACTCCTTGAATTAAATAATAATGAAGTAATGAAAAGATTTAATGTAGATCAACTCAATGTGCAGGTCTGGCAGTCTCGCGAAGAGATTGGTACTAGTGCTGCAAAACAGGTAGCTGCTCAAGTCAATGAAATGCTACAGGTTAAGAATGAGGTGAACATAATTTTTGCCGCCGCACCTTCGCAAAGTGAGTTTTTAGCTGCTTTATTAAACATCCTGGATATTGAATGGCATCGAATTAATGCTTTTCATATGGACGAATATATTGGGCTTGATGCTGATGCTCCCCAAACCTTTGGCAGGTTTTTGAAGACCAGGCTGTTCGATTTGAAGTCATTTAAGAGCGTCTATTACATCGATCCTAGAGATCCTGAGAACGAATGCTCGCGATACGCCAAATTACTAGAGAAGTGTCCTCCGGATATCGTTTGTCTTGGCATAGGTGAGAACGGCCACCTTGCTTTTAATGACCCACCTGTAGCTGATTTTAACGATCCCAAACGTGTGAAAATAGTTATGTTGGATGAGGCATGCAGGCGCCAGCAGGTAAATGATGGTTGTTTTAGACTTCTGGATGATGTTCCTAAAAAGGCGATCACTCTAACCATTCCTACGTTGCTTTCTGCTCGTTACCTGAGTTGCGTGGTGCCAGGAGTTGCCAAGGCCAATGCGGTTAAGAATACTCTTCTATCAGAGATTTCAACTTCATGTCCGGCTTCTATTCTACGGAATCACTCAAATGCCATGTTGTTTCTGGACGGTCAATCTTCTAATCTCATTTCTAAGTTTGCATGATACCTTTGGATGGTGTAGTGTTCTTTTAAGCAAATAATCGTCATATAATCTAGTGAAGACATCTTATTTGTGATAGATCTTTAGATTGAGTGTAACGAAGAAAAGAGGTACATGATCAAACGAAAAAATATTTTATACGGGCTTGCGGCAGTAATGGCCATTACGAGTCAATCCGTTTACGCAAGAATGAATACTTTTCAAGATAGTGTATACTTGGAGGCGGAGTCTGGTATAGTAGAAGCACCTATGCAGATATTTGATGATCCCGAGGCCAGCAATGGTCAATATGTGAAGGTACTTCCGGGTAATGAATCAAATGGGGCACCTCCACCCAGTGGAAAAGTTAGTTTCGAAGTAAGCCTCAATGCTGGAACCTATAAGATATGGGGGCGTGTAATTACACCCTCGGGTAGTGAAGATTCTTTTTGGGTACAAGTAGATAACGGTACAGCTTACCGTTGGAATGGAATTGGTGATTTTACTCAATGGACATGGGCCGCTGTTCATGACAGCGATGATAATGCCAATCAGGTGGAATGGGCGTTAGATGGAGGAATTCATACCATCAATATTTATTATCGGGAAGAGGGAGCTCAACTGGATGAGATCTATATTACACGATTTGATGATACTCCTACCAAGGGAGATGTGATTGTTACACGAACGATCCATGTTTCTCAGGAACTAGGAGACGATAGCAATGAAG
The DNA here is from genome assembly GCA_039199635.1 of Bacteroidota bacterium. Lineage (GTDB taxonomy): Bacteria > Bacteroidota > Bacteroidia > Cytophagales > Cyclobacteriaceae > Fulvivirga. The sequence continues at coordinate 11,415 of JBCCSU010000147.1, forward strand.
GCACAGAAAGTAGTCCTATCCGTACGCTTTTCAAGGCATATCAAATAGCTCAAGCCACACAAGAAGAAGTTACTAACTATGAGATTTTATTACGTGGTGGAGAAACCTTTGACGATTTCGAACCTATTTTTGGC
>JBCCSU010000148.1:0-11528 GCA_039199635.1 Bacteroidota bacterium
GAGTATTTAGTAGTGAGTATTAGTAGAAAGTAGAAAGTCGTTAGTCTTTAGTCTTTAGAATTGAGTCGTTAGTTTGAAGTGCTTACTACTTTCTACTTAAGATTAAAGACTACAAAATACTACTTATCCAGCCACTTTTTGAATTCTGGGCTTTTATCTGCACTGATTACGATATCCTCTTCGGGTTGATGTTTAAGATTGATTTTAACACGGCCTTTGAAATATGGATGTATCTCGTCTATACTCTCAAAGGTTATGATGAATTGGCGGTTTGCCCTGAAGAATTTTTTAGGATCTAACTGCTGGTCGATTACCTCTAGAGGCTGGTCCAAAGGGTACTTTTTATTATCATGCGTAACAATGTATGATAGCTTATTTTGGCTGAAGAAATAGCCTACTTTCTCCACCGGTACCGCTAGGATCTTATTGCCGGTCTTCACCATAAACCGGGATTTATATTCTTGCTGTTGCCCTTTAATCATCGACACTAGTTCTTCGTAGGGGAAAGGTGGAGGTACACTGGTATTTAAAGAACTAAATTTTTCCAAACTCCTCTTGAGCTTTTCTTTTTGTACCGGTTTAAGTAAATAGTCTATACTATTTACTTCAAACGCCTTGATAGCATACTGATCATAAGCAGTCGTGAAAATCACTGCACCTCGGTAATCAATTTGTTTGAATATATCAAAACTGAGTCCGTCAAGTAGCCTGATATCACTAATGATCAACTCTGGCTTTACCTCATTTTGAGCAAACCAATCAACCGCTGACTCAATGGATTTGATTTTGCCAATTACCTCAATAGTGCTATCCAATTCAAGCAAGAGCTTTTCCAGCTTTTCCGCCGCCAGGGTTTCATCTTCTATGATCAGAACTTTCATACTGTTTCTACTTCTAATAAAGGTATATTTACTTTAAACGAGTCATCATCTTCAAGGATCTCCACCCTGTTTTCACTAAAGTAATGATACCTTTTTCGTATATTCTCTAAGCCGCTGCCCCCGACCTCCCTAAGTTCTTCGGGCTTTTTAAAGAGCGAATTTTCTACCACCAGGTAATTGCTATCATTTGATTTTATTGAGACCTCTAAAGGTTTTTTCTCACTGATGATATTATGTTTTATAGCATTTTCAACCAATAGTTGTATGGTTAGTGGCGGGATCATTTTGAATTTATCCTCCTGCTTGATCTCCACATGAAACCTTATGTTATCTTCGAACCTGGTCTTCAGCAAATAAATGTAAGACTCAATGAACTGCAGTTCTTCCTCCAGTGAGATAAGATCTTCATCTTTTGATTTAAGTATCACCCGGTAGACCTCAGCAAACTTGTCTAAAAAATCTTTAGACAACCCTTTGTCCTTGTCTATCAAAGAGGATAAAATGTTAAGATTATTAAAAAGAAAATGCGGATCAAGATGGTTTTTAAGCGATACCAGCTCCGCATGAACGGTTTCTTTCTTAAATTTTTCAGCTACTAATTCTGATCCTTTCCACTGATTCAAGAAATGAATACTGAAGTAAATTGAAAACAGCGGAATAAATATGGCAAGACCAAATGAGTTCATGACTATGATCTGCTCATAGACAGGTGGATCAGCGGTAAGTAATACTTTAAAAATGATGTAAGTGAGATTCATTATGACTAACGAGTATATGATACCCACTACCAAGTGCGCGTAAAAACGCTTAGTGCCGTATTTTAGCCATGGAAAATACTTATTAAACTGCTGTGTTATTAACCTGTTCCCCAACCATAATAATATGATTACCGTAGTAAACCAGCTTATGGTGATCACTAGAGTAGTTTCAATAGCCAGTTCCTCTGCAAAGTAATAGGCCAGAAGCTCGACCATTACAATAAAAATGATACTTCCGTATTGCAGGTATTGCTTTTTAATTTTCGGCAAGATTTTGATTTTAATGATCGCTACCTATCCCATCGAATTGACGGACAAGATATCTTCATAATTTTCAATTAAAGCTCAGTATCTAATTTGGCTAATCAAAAATAATTTCATCTATTTTTTTCCAGGAAATGTATTCCGGTTCTCGTGAACCTCGTTGGAAAACCAGGAGACCGTCATTATTATCTGAGACATCTCTCATATCCCCTAAAAGAAGTGTATCTCCATTTCTCAACTTAAGCTGTGAGTAGTTATAATTTTTCGGCTTGATGCTCTTGATATTTCTAAATGGTATTCGGTATTCGAGCTCATCATCTTTTCCCTCTAAAAACTCGATATCCATAGCCTCATCAAGGTCAAAAACAATACGCCCTTTAATTTCATCTTCATTATAGGTGTAAACGGTACCCACTAGCGGCTTCGGAGGTGCGTACTTGGTGTAAGCTTGTCCACTGGATTTTACCGTTGGGTCAAAGGTTACACTATTAAAAACTTTCCAGGGTACTCTAATTTTACCTACTCCTTCTACAGTAACTATTATGCCACGATTACCTGAATTCACGTCATTTGAGCCAGAAAGGTAAAAAGAGCGTCCATCGAGTAACTCCACATCGGAACCGTTTCTGCCTCCTTCAATACTCCTTATTTTTCCAAAAGATATAGACAAATCACCGTCACGAGTATCACCGTCTAACTTATCTACACTGATCCGTTCATCCTCATCCCATTGAATGTAACCGGTCAGATCATCTTTCCTGTAGGTGCGTACCGTTCCAAATAACGCCTGACCTAGCACAGGTCTGAGTTTAGCGGGAGTCGGTAAGAATTGAACACGTTCTACTCGACTCCATCTAATCGTTAACTCTCCTAGTTCGTCATCTAGTACCCGTATAGAAGGGCTGAGATCATTATATCCCTGAGCACTTACTTCTACCTCCTCTCCATTTTTTAGCGTGATAATAGCACGATTATCGCTGACATTTTCAATCACCGCAATATCTCCGAACTGCGTTACAAATTGATGGGTAGTAGTACTTTTATCGGCCCAAATACTGGAAAAGCTCCAATCAAAATTAGACCAGGAGTTATCATCATCTTCATCTCGTTTTCTGAGCTTATACCTCCGATTTTTATTAGATACTTTCGATGCGTTAAAGTGATCGTTCCAATAAGCTTCCTCTTTACCCCAGCGAAGCTGCCCTTGATACGTATTGTCCCGCGTAAAAACTTTACCGTAGATAAATCCCTCGGTATTCTGTGCCTTAGCTTCCGTTAAGGCAATTATCAAAGCTATGATTATGCCCATGCTCAATAACATGGTGCGTTTGTTCTTATCAATTAGCATAATCATTTTATCTGCGAAGTTCATACTACAAATAAGCGGAAATAACCAGGACAAAGTTGCATTGGTAAAGCCAGGGTGGCGTACTAAAAGACTGAATCGGGATATACACTTACCGAACCTGAACCATAACTATGCCTTTATTGGATCAGCCTAATTTTGTAACCCTCTGAGGTGAGTAGCTCGCTTATCTTATTTCTAAAGTCGCCTTGAATTAATATTTCACCGTCTTTCGCCGAACCGCCTACACCGCATTTGGATTTAAGCAATTTACCCAGCTGCTTTAGGTCTTCCGGGGTACCTACAAACCCCGTTACTAGCGTTACTTGCTTGCCACCTCGTGCTTTTTTATCCAGCTCCACTCTTAATAACTGCTTTGAGGGGTTGAGCGTCTCCTGCAGCGCATTGGAAAAGTGATTGTACTCAAAGTCATCATTGGTAGAATGAACTACTCCTTCGCGATTTTTCCAGTTGTTCTTTTTGGACATAATCATACAAATAACAATGATCAATGCACAAAAAACAAAATTGATCTCGAAGCTACTTCCATTCTTTGTCGATTGGAAATATAGTGGTAATGGAGGTTATTAGAAATCAGGACAAGGAATCTGCATCACGTGCTTAGGCGGCTTTCTAGGGTCTTTTGTAGACCAGGAGTAAGATATGGAAACTTCATGGGCACCTCCACTACCGGCACCTAAGCGAGAGATGGTGTAATCATAACTGTATCCTATATTCAATACATCATTCGGACGCTTTTTAGTAAACCCTACAAGCATTACAATAGACTCATTATTGTTAAATCCTTCTAAGCTTTTGAAAGGCAATCCACGATACCAGGCTCCAAAAATTAGTGGCTCTAAAGTCAGATAAAGACCTAAATCCAATTGGTCAAATTCTCCTTGAGTTTTGTATTGAAACGTGGGGCTTAAACTTCTTTCTTGGGGTCGGGCATAAAACCCGCTACCCATCACGCCAGGTTTAAAAAGTATTTTTACACCCCCATGAAAACTCAGCTTGGTAGGTAGCTCATTAGGCTCTGAACCATCATCAAAGGCCTGATTAGGCGTATTTAAATGGTGCGCAGCCACTCCCAGCCATGCATTACCGGTATAAAGAATACCACCAAATGAGAGATCAAAAAAGTTCTTGCTTAGTCCCCCAAATTCCTCACCAGAATCACGACTACCATCAATTTCACCCGTATCAGGATTAAACTGATTGCCGAAAGTGAGGTCAGCAAAATTTATATTTCTATTAAACCAGGCTACCTGTACGCCAGGTCGGAAAGTGAGCCAATCGGTAATATACAATTGATAGGCATACTGCAGGCCTACTGAGGTAGATTTTAGGCCAGCCTGTCCCTCACGATCACGCATGATCAAAAGCCCAATACCGCTATTTTTATCCTCAATAAAATGATCAATATAGGCTGAAGTCGTGATAAAATTTGCTTCAATAGAAGGCCATTGATTACGATAATTTAATCCTACCCTGGTCTGCTGGGTGGCACCGGCAAAGGCTGGATTTAGGTAAAGAGGCGCAGCATAAAACTGTGAGAACTGAGGGTCTTGAGCCTGAACAGCAAGCGGCAAAGTCATCCATACACTAAATAAAACTAAAAGACTTTTTTTCATGCAATTGCCAATCATGGTTAGGCAGTGAGTTATAAATTAAAATGTTCTATTGATCAGAACCAAAAATATGGAAACTAACTTTTAGCCTTAACGTCATTTTGTCGTTTATTGTATAAATTAGTATTTAACGCAATCATTTTTTCATGACTGCACAATCAGAATCATCAATTGCAGTTATTAACTAAAACAAATTTAAGATTCGGAATGTCCCATCGTCTATTTTGCAGGGTTTGTCTTTTAGCTTTATTCTTAGGAAGTAGTTTACGTGTTAGCGGACAGAGTTATTCCGGAATCAACTGGTTTTTTGGAAGTAACGATAATAGTTTTCGGTTTGTTAGGCCGAATCTTGATGCTGAGCAGATTACCCTTCCGAATAATTTGGGATTTGCCGGTGCGGCTGTAGCCACAGATCCTGTCAGTGGTGAATTACTGTTCTACACAGATGGTATAAGGGTTTATGATCGATCAAATTTTGAATTGGTTAATAACTTACAAGGAAGTACTACTCGTAATCAAGGAACCGTTATTTGTGAAAATCCTGGGAATGCTGATGAGATTTATATATTCGTAATCAATAATACAGGTGTTATATCCCAGTCTATATTTGATAAAACGCTAGCTCGGCCAGGTGTTATATTTCCCGATCTTCCGGAAGGTAACATCAGCACTTTAAACTCACCCATAACAGGTATTCCCGGACCGCTATCCGAGGGTATGATAATTGTCCCAAATGATCAAAACAACGCCTTTTGGCTTATCAATCATTTGTCAGGAACTAACGATTATGTAGTCACAGAAATTGATAACGGTGGGCTTTTAACGACTACCACGTTTACTTTACCTGGTACTCCAACAAACGTTAGTAATTTCTCATACAATCTACAAACGAATCGCATTGCAGTGTCCCCTACTAATGGAGTTGACAATATTGCCATATTGGACATCAACCCAGCGACTGGAGAACTGGTAAACTCAGCGATTGACTTAAGTACAATAACCACCAACGGTATTTACGATATAGAGTGGAATAATAACGGTGAATTAATTTATGTATCTGGGAATTTCGGTGCAGCTGAAGATTCGCTTGTTCAAATTTCAATAAATGAAGCTCCGCTCGTGGTAAGACCTGTTTTAACAACCAATATGGCCAGAAGTTTTGGATTGCAAATAGCACCTGATAGTGCTATTTATCATTTGTATGAAGCGGATAACGGGCAGTTCAGAGTGGGTAGAATTAACGAACCTGACTCAATAGATACCTCTCAACCACTATTTGCAGGATTAGTAGAATATGATCCAAGGGCGTTTGTGGATATTGACCCTGTTAATCAGCAGGTAAATGACTTTGATTTTGAAGCTTTTCAGTTCCCAGCCTTTCTACCCTTTTTAGAACCCACCTTCACGGTTGATTTTTCATGGTTCGGGGAATGTCAGAATGAGGAAGTCTTATTCTTCCCTGAAATAAGTGCGATATCCGATAGTGTTTTCTGGGATTTTGGCGATGGGAATTCTAGTACGGTCTTATCTCCGGTACACACGTTTGAAGATGCTCAATCCTTTCCAGTAACACTGACCGCTTTTGTTAATGGAGTAGGTAGACAGGCAGTAAATAACGTAACCATAAATGCATTTGATATTACTATCGATGTAGAAACTGATACAACATTCTGCCAGGTCTTTTTTCCACCACCTTACGGATCGGATGGCACAGCATCAGTTGTAGCTACTGCTCAAAATGCAAGTTCAGTCTCTTGGTTCAACGGATTTACCACACAGCCGGGTAACACACTTCTACCCGATTCGTCAGGCATCTACTGGGTAGTAGCTACAGACGGATCAGGTTGTAGCACGTCAGAAACTGTAACCGTTAATACCTATGGCGAAAACCGGCAACTAGGATTTGTTTGGTACTTTGGAAATAGAGCCGGAATTGATTTTAATCCATTAACCTTCAATGATCCGGTGGTCAATATACCCATCAACGATCCGACTATTTACAATGGAGGAAACCAGATGATTACACCGGAAGGTTGTGCCATTTATTGTGACCCTAACGGACAGCCTCTTTTTTATTCTGACGGTGTTGATGTGTACGACCGTCAAGGAACGCTACTTACACCAATAGACAAGCTTGAGGGAAGTAATGATGCCACTCAGTCCACGTTAATAGTGCCGTTTGAAGGTGATGAAACACTGTACTACATTTTTACGACACGAGAAGTTTACAATACTTCAAACACTTATGATCTTTACTATGCAGTCTTCGATTTGAAATTAAATAATGGTTTTGGTGAACTGGTAAGAAATCAAGACAATGAAATTAGCACATTGTTATGCACCGGAATAACAGAACGGATCACCGGTTCTGAAAACTGGATTATCGTGCATGAATTCGGTAACAATAATTTTAAGGCTTTTCCTATTCAGGGTGATGGTATAGGAAATGCTGTTGTTTCCAACGTAGGCAGTATTCATAGTACTGACAGAGAAGCCCAAGGTTACATGATACTTAACGACCAAAATCAGATCGCAGTGGCTTACTCAGTGGGTACAAATGAAAACTTCGTAGAACTTTTTGACTTTGATGAAACTAACGGTGCAGTTACTGAATTTTTGACCTTGGATTTTAATGATCCAGATCGACTGGGAGGCCCTCCTGCAGTTAATGGTCAGGTGTATGGAGTAGAATTCAGTGGAGATGGCTCCAATCTTTTTGCCACTATAAATGGTACTTCAGGAAGCCAGGTATATCTATGGCATCTAGATTCAGCGAATGGTGGTGCGGCAGACCCCACTTATATAAGAGACTCTGTTGAGTTAGTTGACATATCCGCGCTACCTAATGTGCCATTAGGAGCGATTGAGTTGGGGCCTGATGGCCAACTCTACATTGCGATGCAAGGAGAGCAGCAAGTAGCTACAATTAATGCACCTAATACAGTGTTTGGACAGCCGGTACCCGTAGCCAATACTTTTGGGTTAGCTCCGGGAACAAATAGTAATCTAGGATTGCCCAACTTTATACAGAATCCTTTTGGCTCAGAGCAAAATGCTCGTATTGATGTTGAAGACGGCTGTTCAAGAGACGAGTTTACGTTTACAGTAGAAGATGCACTAGATGAAACACTCGAACGCTATCAAATCAATATTTTTGACGGGAACGATATACTCGTTCAGTCCGAGACCTTAACGCAAGATGATCCTAGTGTAACGTATAATTTCTCTGAACCTGGTAATTACCGTCTGGAGTTTACCATTCTAATACAATGTCCAGATTATGAAGGTGTACCGTTTTCAGATGTAACCACTAATCAAAGCTTCAATGTTAACCCTTTACCGGAAGTTACTCTTGTCAGTACTAGTTCTCCTTCTTCATGCATTGGGAATGACGGTTCAGCAGAAGTTAGGTTTGAAACCGTTGGTGAACTGTCTTACTCCGTGAGTGGACGGGTCTCTTACCCCGCTACAACAATATTTAGTGATGGTGTTTCCAATATTACAATCCCTGGGTTGACAGATGGAGAATACATTATTAATGTGGTAGTAGCTGAAACAGGTTGTGAGGTAAACTTTGATTTTCCCGTCGCTCCTCCAATTCCTTACAGTATTACAGCTGCCCAGACCCAAGAAGCTGATTGCGATGGCATGAATGGAGAAATAAGGTACACCCTTAGTGGCGCGGGGGTACCTACCAACTTCACCTGGGAATTACGTATACTGGGTTCGAGTAATGTTGTAGCCAATGGTAATCAAAATGACTTAAGCACTACCATATCACCAGTTGATTTAGGTGAATATATATTTGACTTTGAAGACGAAAATGGTTGTAATAGCGCCATAAATGTAGTTATAACCCAGCCACCTGGTATTGCCCTGAATCTCGACCCAGGTCCATATTCAGTTTGCGACGATGAAATATTAACATTTAATTTTACTACCAACAGCGTACCTACTGTACTGATTACAAACCTTGATGGCTCGGTTGCTTCTAATGTTCGTGTACCAGATGCTAACGAAACTATTGAAGTACAGAATCCTGGTGTACTTGGTGAATCGATAACCTATGCAGTCACAGCTTTTGGAGATGGTTCAATTACCTGTGATACTACGGCATTTTTCACTGTCTCGTATGGAGAATCTTCAGAAAATCCATTTGATTCGCGTTTTGCTTTATGTCCTTTTGAGCAAGATCCTTACAGGCGGTTTGTGATGCTAGAAAATCCCCCGGAAGGTTTTAGTAGCATCCGCTGGCTTGATAGGGACGGAGTTGAAATTACCAGCTCAACACCGGGATATCGTTTTTCTACCAATAACGACAGTTTAATAGTGGAAGACATTGGCCCTATCACTGCTGAAATCACTAATGTATTTGGTTGTACGACAGAGGCCGATATCGTTATTGTTCAAGACTGCCAAGGCCGCATCAATGCGCCAACGGCCTTTTATCCGAACAGTGCAGTACAAGCAAATCAGCAATTTGTCGTTTTTCCATTTCTGGTAGAGTCACAAGACTTCCAGATCTTCATTTTTAATCGATGGGGGGAAATGGTATTTCAATCCAGTGATCTGGAAGAGATGCGTGTAACCGGCTGGAATGGTGGATATGATAATGACCTTGGACGACCGCTACCCGGAGGAGCTTATGCCTACAAAGTAGAATTCAGAAGTCAATTTGAACCTGAAAAGGGATTGATTGAGCGTAGAGGTGGAGTTAATCTAATCCGCTAATCTTTATACTTAATTGTTAATTATAAACTGCTAATTGATAGTTGGTCACCTTCCCTAATGCAAAAATCAATATAGGCCTGAACATCCTTTCTAAAAGGCAGGATGGCTACCATAATATTGATTCCTGCTTCTACCCTATACCATTCACTGATATTTTGGAGATAGTAAAGGCGGATAAATTTGAATTTACAAGCAGCGGAATCACCATTCCTGGTGAAGGTAATCTGTGTACTGAAGCGTTTGAATTATTACGTAGAGATTATAAGATAGGAGAGGTTAAAATACATTTACACAAAAATATTCCAATAGGGGGTGGACTTGGCGGAGGCAGCGCTGATGCTACTTTTACCTTAAAAATGCTCAACAAAATGTTTGAATTGGGTTTAAGCAAATCCATGCTGAAAGAATATGCAGCTCAATTGGGAAGTGACTGTCCGTTCTTTGTGGAAAACAAACCTGCTTTAGCGGAAGAAACAGGCACTAAGTTGAAGGTATTTGATCTCAACTTAAAAGGATATTTTCTGGTACTTATCGCACCTGGCATTCATGTCTCCACGGCAGAAGCTTACAGTGGAGTGACTCCTGGTATTGCCCGTACTCACTTACACGGTGAGTTAAAAACACCGATTGAAAATTGGAAGCATACCATCTCAAATGACTTTGAAACTTCAGTATTCCCCAAATATCCAAAAATCGGACAAGTAAAGAAAAGACTATATTCAATAGGCGCGCTATACGCCAGCATGACCGGGTCGGGTTCCACCGTGTATGGCCTTTTTAGTGAGAAACCTGATATTAACGCTTTAGGTGAAGCTGTTTGCTGGTCAGGGTGGCTAGATTAATCTTCCGCTTTTAAACAAACGGTTGAGTATTGGGTAGGCCAAAACAGAAAGTAGAATAATAGCAGTTCCCAAATAAAAACCAGGCTGCATTTGTTCTTTCTCACCAAAAATTACCAACGCTAAAATTATTCCGTAAACAGGCTCTAAGTTTACCGCCAGGTTCACTACAAAAGCTGTCATTCGCTTCATAAGCTCCACTGAGATGGAATAGGCATAAACAGTACAAACCAATGCCAACATCAGGATATAAACCCAATCCAGACCTTTAGGTAATAGTTTTAAACCCTGATCGGAAAAGAATTCCGTATAGAACGGAAAAAACAAAACTGTTCCTAAACAGGCACCTACCATTTCATAAAACGTGATCATGTAAGGGTTATGCCTATGCGTAAATTTTGCATTGAGCACCGAAAAAAGTGCGGATAATATAGCACTGATTATCGCCATGGTGAGTCCTAAAGCATGGCTAAATTCAAACCTGAATATTACGTAAAGGCCTAGAATAACCAAGGTGCCCAGCATAACCTCAAACAGCTTAATGCTACGTTTAAAGAGGATGGGTTCTAATAAGCTGGTCCATAAAGAGCAGGTGGCCATGCCCGCTAAACATACGGAAGCGGTAGAAACCCTTGCGGAAGCAAAAAATAAGATCCAGTGTAGTGAGATCAGAACACCTGTACCTCCAATTTTCAAACCTTCAACAAAACCAATTTTAAAATCTCTTTTTCTTAAAAGAAGCAAAACACCCAGACCACCAGCGGCTAAAAGCGTCCTCCAAAAAACGATCTCTACGGAGGGTATAGAAATTAGTAAACCCAAAATAGCAGTGAAACCCCAAAGGAATACGATGAAATGTAATTGGATATAGTCCTTGGCTGTTGACACAACGGAAAATTACAAATCCCAATCGGCAAACTTTAAATAATCATCAAACAGCAAATTACAAAACTCAAAAATATCTACAGATGAATACTTTTAAAGTATGTTTATTGATAATTAGGGCTTATTTGGAGTTTGCTGTATAATTATCTTGGTACATACTTATACATAAGTAAACTTATCCCTCCAAATAC
>JBCCSU010000149.1:0-11491 GCA_039199635.1 Bacteroidota bacterium
ACCTGCGCATATACTTTGAGTTTGACCCCGAATCTTATATGCTCCCTGGCGGAACACTTAGAAGGTATGAAGGCACCACTATGTTCTCATTTTCTCCACCCAGCTATTGCCTTGTGTATGTCTAAATCTTAAAATCCCGCCTCCCTTTTCTGTCAGTGTGTTAATGGCCTTTTGGATGTCATGTCTGAAATCATAACTACCACTTTCGTCAGGCTGTTGACCCGAGAAATCGATCAGATCTATGGTGTGGTCGGGAATAGAGGGAAGCGGAATAGACTTAGCAATTTGCTTAGCTTCTTTAATAAAACGATTCGCTGGGTTTTCTTGCTTCTCGCAAGAAATCAGAAAAGGCATTGATAGTACGCAGGCAAGAATCGTTTGTTTGATCAAACTCATGCTATTGTTTTGTTAGTTTAAATACAAACCCACCACCACTCTTCATGGTGATATCCAATTTTTTGTCAGAGCCGATAGATGCTACTTTCTTTGCTCTATAATCTGAAGCGGTCAAATGTGAATTGGGCCCATCTTCATAGCCTTCTAGTGTATACTGGTCTTCCATCAGAAAAGCTAAATCAACGGCTATTTGGCGTTCGTCCCAGTTATTCATTCCCGCCAGGTACCAGATTGAACCTTTTCTTCTGGCGATAATAATATATTCTCCGATTTTTCCTGCTATGGGAATGGTCTCGTCCCAAACGGTAGGAATTTTAGCCATAAACTTAGAATATTCAGGTTCTGCCTCATAATCAGTGGGAGCATCTGCGAGCATTTGCAGTGGAGCATAGTAAATAACGAACATAGCTAATTGATGGGCTCGGCTACCCTGACTCATGGGTCGACTAAATATAGCTCTAAAGTCCTCATAAACCGCGTTGCGCATAGCACCGGGAGTGAAATCCATGGGTCCGGCCAGGTTACGGAGATAGGGGATGGTGACATCATGCACCGGTCCTACACGATCAGACCATTTGCTGTATTCTAGTCCCATTACCGCCTCCCGGTTGACCACGTTTGGATAAGTTCGTTCTAAACCCGTTGGTTTATAGGCACCATGAAAATTGATCAGTATTTCGCGTTTAGCAGCTTCTTTAGCCAATTGGTGATAAAACTCCACTACCTCTTGATCATCGCGGTTCATAAAGTCCACTTTGATACCCGCTACTCCCCATTCCTCAAATTGATCAAGGATTTCAGGCATTTGCCGGTGGAGGGTATGCCATACGCACCAAAGAAAAACTCCTACATTTTTCGATTTAGCATAGTCGATGATCTCTTCTACGTTAACATCAGGTTTAAGAGCAAAGAGATCAAATTGATCAGACCAGCCTTCATCCAGGTTAATATATTCAATGCCATATTCAGCGGCAAAATCAATAAAGTATGTATAAGATGCCGTATTTACACCTGCTTCGAAGTCTACACCGGTAAGGCTAATGGCATTCCACCAATCCCACGCTACTTTCCCGGGCTTGATCCAGGCGTTTTCGTTGATTGCGGACTCATCAGCCAGAAGATATACCAAACGATTCTTAAGTAAGTCAATATCCGAATCAGGCAATAAAATGATCCGCCAGGGATAAGATTTTTGTCCGGCCACTTTGGCGATATAACTCTCTCGTGATTTTACAATTACATCGAAGTGTGTGGTGTCCTGGTCAGCAGCCACTTGAGGAAAAACGGCTTCAATACCCGTACTATTCTTTTTAAAGTACAGACCGGGGTAGGAAATCAAATTAGACTCTGCAAAAACAATTCGTTGTGATGCTTTGGTAATAGCAAAGGGTAGGGCCAATGTGTCATTAGCTGTACTATCTAAGAGGGTGAATTCGTAATCATCCTCGTAACCATGAAATGAAGTAGAAGACATGCCGGCAAATTGCTCATTACCTTGAAAAGGGACCTTAAATGACTCCTGCTCTACAATCTGATCTTTTTTCAAAGCAGTTGACCATCGAAAAGCGATAGCATCATCGAACACCCTGAATTCAAGGGTTCTTTTATCAGCAAAATCTAATTCAAGGCCATTATACGCGTAAGGTATAGAGCTTTCCTGTCCATAAGGAGGTTTAATGGTATCTGATTCACTGTATCTGCTTTCTTTTTTAAGGCGTAGGTTATTTTTGACATTTTTCAATTGTAAGCCTAAGGACACTTCGGTTAATTGCGCCTGGTTATTCTTGAAAATATCTATTTTAAGTTTTGAATTAGTGGTAATATTTAATCGTATGCGTTTATCTGGAGAAGTAACTTCATGAGACTGCCCAAAGGCCCCCAGAGAAATACATACGATTGTTACACAAGAGAAACAAAAAAACTTCATGGTCAAGACCCTATTTAATCTTAATGATACATTACCCATTAGTAATTACTTAGTCCAAAATAGAATAATACAATCGATTGTACAAGTTAAAGAAGTGACAAAAGCCGGAGATGGTAATATGAACTTTACCGTTAGAATAAAAACGGAGGGTGATTCCTTCATATTCAAGCAATCCAGGCCTTACGTGGAGAAATACCCGCAGATACCGGCACCGGAACACCGTGTATCCATGGAGAGTAGATTTTATCAATTCGTTAGTCATAAAAAAGGGGTCAGTGATCAGATGCCAGAAATTATACATGCCGATAGTGAGCAGGACGTTTTGATCATGCAGGACCTGGGCGAACTGAGCTCATTTGAAAAGATCTATGTGGGAGATAAAATAGCGACGGAAGAAATAGATCAATTGATCAATTGGCTAAAGACACTACATAGTCTGTCATTCACTGACGCGGAAAGGGTGAGACTGGAAAACCGGGAAATGCGAATCTTAAACCACGAGCACATTTTTAGCTTGCCGCTTCGAAAAAATAACGGAGTCGATCTGGATGCGATTACACCCGGATTACGGCATCAGGCTGAGCAACTAAAGAACGACCAAGGCTTTGTTGAAAGGGTAGAGGAGACGGGAGAATGGTATCTGCAAAATGGAAGGTACTTATTGCATGGAGACTACTATCCGGCTAGTTGGTTACAAAAGGATGGCAAGATATTCATCATCGATACTGAGTTCGCCTTTTTCGGGTCAAAAGAATTTGATTATGGTATAATGTGGGCTCATCTCATACTATCTGGTCAGGCAACCGCTGTAATTGATCATTTCCTGAGTGCCTGTGGGGGGTTGAATCTAGACGTATTGGCAAGGTATGCGGGTGTTGAGATCATGAGACGATTAATTGGTGTGGCCCAACTTCCTATCCAGCTTAGCCTTAAACAGAAAAAAAATCTTTTAGAGCATTCTAAAATGCTTGTCTTGAAGTAATTTCAAGTAATGAAATCGATTGCACATGTTATTGTGATGTTACTTCCTATTTCGCTTTTTGCTCAAGACTGTACTATTGATGTATTGGATAACCCTGTTGTCGAAACCCAAGAAGGCGACCCAAGAGTTAAACTTCGGAATATCAGTAATCCTCAGCTTTTGGTATTTAAACCCGCTGATGGTTTGAACGCACGCTCTGCCATAGTCATTTGTCCCGGAGGCGGGTATGATTATCTATCGATGGAAAATGAAGGTTACAATGTAGCCAATTGGTTAACGAAGATGGGGGTAACAGCGGTTATCCTGAAATATCGTTTGCCTGATGGTACTTTTGACGAAGATGGAGGATTTCGATCCTTAGTTGATGCACAACGCGCTATTGAAAGGGTAAGAGCTAACGCTGCAGCGTGGGATGTTGATCCGGATAAAATAGGTATTATGGGATTTTCTGCAGGTGGGCATCTGGCCGCTTCATTGTCTACGCATTTCACTACATCCAGTCGGCCGAATTTTAGTGTATTGATCTACCCGGTCATTTCACTGGATGAAAGGATCACCCATCAGGGAACGAAAAATAACGTGTTAGGGAATAATGAAAACTTTAGAGCGGAGTATTCCAACGAACTAAAAGTCAACTCAAATACCCCTCCGGCTTTTCTTTTGCACTCCCAGGATGATCGGTCAGTCTCTGTCCAAAACAGCATTCGCTATTACCGCCAGTTGCTGGACCACAATGTGGGAGGTGAGTTGCATATTTTGCAATATGGTGGCCATGGATATGGTATGGCAGTGGGTCGAAATTCCGTTTCTCACTGGCCTGACATCTTAAAAGCATGGTTAAAACGACATAGCTGGGCACTGTGAAATATTTGATTCTAGTCATTTCCTTACTTACCATTGGGTGTTCTAGTAAGCATCCTCTAAAAATTATGACTATTGGAGATTCTAACGGAGCCTCTAATCATGGTTGGGTTGTTCAACTCAAGAAGTTATTACCTGATGATTTGATTTACAATTATTCGCGACCCGGAAATACAATAGGTTTTGATAATCTTAACCAATCAAAATTGAATACGCTGAAGCAATTAAATACCTACTTGGTTGATCTGCGATCAAAAACAGATCGGGTGGATCATATCATCATTTTATTAGGTACTAACGATTGTAAAGCAACCTTTAAAGCAAGGGAAGGTGAGGTTTCAACCCATCTGGGAAAGCTTATTCAGTCCATTAGAATCACGGACTGGATTCACCGATCCAAGGCAAAAATCACTATTGTTTCACCACCACCCTACGGTCCGGATGATCAGCTACTTCCTAAATATCACGGAGGAGATATATGTGTTCAGAAACTAATCACTGAGTACCAAGAGATCTGCGAACAATCAGGTGTAACCTTTGTGAACATATATGATGCATTAAAACCACGCTTTACGGCACTAAGTAAAGATGGTGTTCACCTGAACGAAGAAGGTCAAATGATCATAGCAAAATCCATCCAAAATAATTTGATGAACCCATGAGAATATATCTAATCATTATCCTAATAGTCTTCTTTTCATGTAATAAAAAAGAAGAAGACGTTTCATTGACTGACAAGGTCAATGTATTTATGGGTACAAGCTATGATCATGGCCAACTATCACCAGCGGCATCGGTTCCTTTTGGCTTGGTGAAAGCAGGACCTCAAACATCTAAATCTAATCACTCAGGGTATAATTACGGGTCAGATGAGTTTTTAGGCATCACTCATAATCGAATAGAAGGGGTAGGGTGTAGCGGTGCCGGAGGAAATATTTTGGTTTCACCAGTTGGGTTTACTGCTAAAATGGATAAGTCCACAGAAAAAGGAGCACCCGGGTACTATTCGGTGGCGCTGGAAGAAGGCCTGGACATTGAAGTTACCACTTCTTTGACCACTGCTTTTCATCGTTACACAACCGATCGAAAGACATTAGACTTTAAGGTAGATCTTAGTCATTCTTTTGCGAGATTTATAGATGCTGATTTTAACATTCATGGAAACCAGGTGACCGGCTGGGTAGAGGCAAGGAATGTATGTGATAAAGGTGCTTACAAGCAACTTTTCCATCTTTCTTTCGAAGAAGAAGGTACCATTAACCGAATAGATGATAACCACTTCAACTTGTCACTAGAATCTAATACCGGAGTCTTTCAGCTGGCAGTGCAGCTTGGCGATACTACAAACAATCCGATATTTCGTGATTTTGAGTATGTAAAAAGGGAAGCTAAGGAAGCTTGGGATATAAAACTAGGTCACATTAAAGTATCAGGAGCAGATAGTTTGGAGGCTTTATTTTACTCGAATTTGTACCGTACATTGCTTGCTCCCTATAAGTTGAGTGAAAATGGCCCTTTTCATGGGTGGTCCATCTGGGATAATTTCAGGACATCGATGCCCTTGTGGTCCATGGCTTACCCATCCGATTATCAGGAAGTTTTAAACTCGATTTCCGGCTTGTATAAAAAGAGAAAAGAAGATTGGGCCAGGAATGATGAACCTGCGCCTACGGTTAGAACGGAACACTCTCAAATATTACTACTGGACGGAATACGAAAAGGCTATCAGGTTGATTTAAGCGCTATTTTTGATTCGCTGATGGTAGAAGGCGAACGTCTTGATTTTGGTTCGCCTGATAAAATATTAGAATCTAGCTATGATCTCTGGGCTTTAAGTGAAATTGCGGATACATTGGGTTATGCATCACTGGCAGACTCCCTTCAAGTGGCGGCCGATGAGCATAAAGTAATATGGAAGGATAAATTCCTAACTATGAACGAGCGCTCGGATATTATGCATGGTGATGGGTTATATGAAGGTACGCTCTGGCAGTATCGCTGGTTTGTACCGTTTGATGTATCAGGCATTGCCGGGATGACAGGTGGGCCATCTCTCTTGGCTGACGAACTGGAGTACTTTTTTGACAATGATCTTTACAACCAGGGAAATCAGCCGGACATCCAGGCTCCTTTCCTTTTCAATGCGTTAGGAAAGCCCTGGCTCACTCAGAAGTGGGTCAATAAGATCTTAACCCAACCCATGAACCAGTACTACGGCACGCATAGCAAATGGGAGAACCCTTACCATGGGCTTATCTTTAATAATCGACCGGAAGCCTATATTCCTGAAATGGATGATGATGCCGGAACCATGTCCGCCTGGTATGTGCTTTCATCCATGGGCCTATATCCAGCATGTGTAGGTAGACCGATTTACATGCTTTCCGCACCCATCTTTGACTCTGTCATGATCAATGCGAATCAAACTTTTGAAATAACCACTGAAAAAAAAGGGAAAGATGATTTTTACATTCAAGAGGTCTTCCTAAATGATGAACCCCTCACAAGAAGTTATATCTATCATAGCGAAATAGCCAACGGAGGTTCACTACACTTCGTTTTGGGAGACAAGCCTAATACCTCGTTTGGCGCGGAAATGCCGTATTTGGAGATTGAAAGGTCTGACTATGAGTAGTTCGTAGACTTGCACTTAACCTTACGATGCTCACCAAGCTGAAAATCCACGAGGGTCTTCTGGAATTGGCCAAACGAGTGATTACTTCACTAGTATGATTTCGCGGTTTCTATTTCAGCCATTTTTTAATATCCATTCTCTGATGCAAATTCTAACGATTTCAACAGCTTTATTTTCTACCTTTCTGTAAAAGATCAAGTGCTATTTGATTTTCGTAACTCGATAGTCTTTTCGAGTTTGTTCTGCGGATTTTCCAACCAAATAGTTGTCTGCTATGAATTCAATCTCTCCTATTATTAAGTCGTAATATCTGTCAGCTTGCTCTTTAGACCAATTATTAAAAGTATAAAACCAAATATCATTTAAGTCATTAATCGCCTGTTTACTTATTCGATACTTATTTTTACTCATAAGTGTTGGCGATGTAGTTCAGACAGGTTTTGTTTAGGGTCAAAATTTTCAACAAATCCACTATTTTCTCCGACTTCCAGAGCTTTAATCAGTTCCCTTTCCTTTTTTTCTTCCTGTTCTAATAAGCGCAATGCTAAACGAATTACTTCGCTAACTGAACCATATCTACCAGAATTTACTTCTTCTCTGATAAAATCCTCAAAATGACTTCCAAGTGAAATTGATGTGTTTTTCCCCATTTCGATTATATATTTATTTAAAAATACCAAACCTTGGTAACGTGACCTAATTGTTGATAACAATGATATACCCAAAGTTCAATCTCTGGAATACAGCATTACCAAGGTCATCATCTCCTTTTTCGTTTCCATTAATCCTGTGGAATAAACCGTTTGTGGTGGGTCAAAAGGGTTGTTAGGGTTGGCAGACGTGTTATCGTAGGAAGCCTTAATATGGATCATTGAGTTCCTGGGAATAGGAAGGGGCTCAATCATTTTGTAGCCTTCCTGCCAGTCAAAATCCCATTGTGGAATGCGAATAATAGGCAGCGTATCCTGATTAGGTAAAACGGCAAATGATTCAAAGGCTCGACCCAGTAAATGCATATGGGGCCAGACGTAATGGATACGGATGTCCATGGGCAGGTGTTCCTTCAGCCGGAATGTATCTATTGATTCCGGTGGCAGCTCCAGCTTGGGTGTGATCCTACCTAAGCCACCCGAGCCTAACGAAATACTTTGAAGTTTTTTTTGAAGAGGCATTTCTGAAACATATAATCGTAAACGAGATTGATCTTCAAAATCGATGGGAGATGGGGCGTAGTGAAGCGTAAAGAGTATGACTCCTTTTTTAGGTAACGTGAACCCGTACCCATCCTCAAATTGCACCGGTCCTGACCCTGGTATCCACCCCAGGTAAAACCGTAATTTGGTGAGTAATGGGGCATAAGCATCAATAGACTCATCATATTCATTGGCATAAAGCGGTTGAAAATCGAAATCATCAAAATTTATCTTTTCATCTACTTCATAGATGCCATAATTGCTATGATGCACATATTTTTTAGCCCCAGGCACAAAATCAGTGGCTTTGATAGGCAGCTCTTCATCATTTTCAAAAGGGACGATGATCTTAACGAAATATTCTTCATTGTTGCCTTTTAGCTGCAATGGTTGTTGAAAAGTATAAGAGAGTTGGGATGCTTCTGACTCAAATACATAATTATCCACTTTATCCAGGTCAATCCACGAACCTTTCTCCTTTCCTTGTTCCACCCATTTCGCAATCTTTCCAATCTGCTTTTTGTCTAAAAACCGTTCATTTTCAAAGTGTCGATAGCTGCTGTCCGCATACCATGGCGGCATGTAGCCGGTTTCCAATACCTCCAGGATCATTTTTGATCGTTTGCTTACGTCTTCATAAGAAAATAAAGTGAAAGGACCCGGGCCTTTTGGATTATGACAGGCCGTACAGTTATTGCGAATAATTGGAGCTATATCTTTACTAAATGTGATGAGGTTTTGATTTTCCTGACAGCCGCCAACTATAAAATACGATAGAGAAAGAATCAGGTAAAACGGGATTTTACTTCTGCAAGTGAACTTCTGAAAGAAAACACAAAGAGCAACCTTCATATCCATGGTCTTTGTTACAGACCGGTTACTGCAGTTTTTTCGGTCTGTGAGGAGACTGAGAACAGGTATGTGTTTTCTAACAGACACAAATTATAATTCTGGCATTTTGTGAAATCGATTGCACTTGCTAATTTAGCCATATAACCATTAAATATAAGATGAAACGGAAGGTTGCAGGTATTTTATTTGTCGCAATATTTATTACCAACGCAGTGCGGTGCAGTTCAGATGATCCCGAAGAGATAGTAAAAGAAGTAGTGTCTTTGGAGTTTTTTGTTAATGATTTTTCCTTTGAAGAAGGTGCTGAGAACGTAAATGTGACTATACCTCTTTCCCTCAATCAACCCGCTCCTTCCAGGATTACAGCTACCTATCGTATCATTGATAGTACCGCATTTGAACGTTTTGATTACAGGAGCGATAACCTTCAGGGATTCCTGAATTTTGAAGAAGGTGACTCTGTATCTCTTATTGAACTGGAGATAATAGGGGATGAATTAGTTGAGGGAGATGAAGCATTTTATGTTGAATTCGCCTATGCCGGCTCCGGTGAAATGATGGTAAAACGATCCGTCATTACCATTGTTGACGATGACGAACGAGTTGATAATAGTAATGCCGGAGTGTTGGTGTTTCCGGATGAAGGATATACCACACCACTTAGTTATGCAGGGATGGATCTAGTGTGGCAGGATGAATTTGACGGTACGGAAATCAATATGGAAGATTGGACATTTCAGATTGGTGACGGCTGCCCGAACCTATGCGGATGGGGTAACCAGGAACTTCAGTATTACACCGATGAAAATGCACGCTTGGAAAACGGAAATCTTGTGATTGAAGCCAAAAAAGAAAGCAAAGGAGGGCGGAATTATACTTCCACCCGCATGATCACAAAAAATAAGCAATCTTTTAAATACGGTAGAATAGATATCAGAGCTAATCTTCCTTATGGGCAGGGTATTTGGCCGGCCTTATGGATGCTGGGAGATAATATAGACGAAGTAGGGTGGCCGGCATGTGGAGAGATTGACATCATAGAAATGATAGGTGGCTCCGAGGTAAAGGAATCTACAGCGCATGGTACTGCTCACTGGCAGGGTGATGGGGCTAAGGCTGATTTTGGAGGCTCTTACCGGCTGACAGATGGAGCTATTCTTAACGATAAATTTCACGTGTTCAGCATCATTTGGGATGAGCAGAAGATCACATGGTTTATTGATGATATCAAATACCACGAAATAGATATTACCGGTGAGTTTTTAACTGAATTTCAGGAATCCTTTTTCTTTATTTTCAATATAGCCGTTGGGGGTAATTGGCCTGGATACCCAAATTCAAATACGGTTTTACCACAATATATGCTGGTAGATTACATTCGTGTTTTTCAAGATCAATAGCCGCTACTTTTCAATGAGGCAGCCAATTGCTTTCGTTTTTGGGTAGGGTAGGTTTGCGCCATTGATTAACGCTTGTAAGTTATCCCCTAAAAAATGCTGACTAATATGTTGTCTGTTTTCTCCAAGCCGGACATACCAGTTATCAATAGCACCCTGATAAAGAATTTTGTAGTCTTGGGTTAATATAAAGACTTCAGGGGTGACGCTGGCATTTAACTTTTTTACCCACTCCAGATCCTTATCTATAAACGGATCAAACGATAGAGTGTAGGTATTCAGGAATTCGTTAGCCTCGGATAGTGAAATCTGCTCGGGAAAAATGGCGGTAAACGTCATCGAATCAATGGCATCAAACTGATCTTTTAGCTTTTCAAGCGTTAAGCTGTATTGTTGAGAAATAGGGCATTCTACTCCTAAAAAAACAACGATATTGATCTTAGAAAGTGAAAGAGATTTCTCTTTTTGTGGTGGAGTACAACCTATCTGAAGCAGGCCAAACGCTAAAATGAAACTGAGATATAAGGCTGGTTTTAACATCTTATAGATTCAAGTCTTTTTATAAATACATATTGAATTTAGCAAAATAGACCTGAACGCATATCACTTTAGCCTGATACATTTCGTCCGTAGAGGGTAGTCTTGAAGTAAACAATCGCTACAAGGAAATACCACGTTTCCAGGGGATAAAATCATCCTGGGCCAGACGAACTGAATGTGGAACCTTTTCTCCGCTGGCGACCGCGATAACGTATTCCAGAATTTCAGCGCCTTTAGTTTCAATGGTATCTTCACCTGTAATGATCGTTCCTGCGTTGATATCTATGATGTCGTTCATTCTTGCCGCGAGTTTACTGTTACTGGAGATTTTAACCACAGGGCTTACAGGATTGCCCGTAGGTGTTCCCAGGCCCGTTGTAAATAAGGTGATTGTAGCCCCGGACCCGGCCAGGCCGGTGGTGGATTCTACATCATTTCCCGGCGTACAGAGTAGATTCAGCCCGGGTGTTTTCACCTGTTCAGTATAGTCGAGTACATCAACAATAGGTGAAGTTCCTCCCTTTTTGGCCGCACCGGCCGAAAAGGGTGGAACGTCACCTATTGTTGATGTGCTCGACTATACTGAACAGGTGAAAACACACGGGTTGAATCTACTCTGTACGCCGGGCAATGATGTAGAATCCACTACCGGCCTGGCCGGATCCGGGGCCACAATTACCTTATTTACAACGGGCCTGGGAACACCTA
>JBCCSU010000150.1:0-11396 GCA_039199635.1 Bacteroidota bacterium
CGCTTTATGGGCAATTCGCTTCGGAAAAAATAGGACATAAACCTGGAATTCTTTTTATACTTCTGAATGAAGGCTGGTATAAAAGTATAACCGGAGCCTCGCAATTCATGTACTACAGTGCTATACGTGCCATAGAAACTAGAAGAAGTGTAGCCCGATCTTCCAATGACGGTATTTCATGCACTATTAACCAAAAGGGACAAATTGAAAAGCAAATCACTGACTTTTCTCCGAATACAATCAAAGCAAAATTGAAGGTTAGCGACAAAAAAACTTTCTACTCACTTTCCGGAGACTATGTTGGATATTTCTCAGTGGGTATCAGCCTTATTTGCTTACTAATCAATTTTAAAAATAAATCAAACTAAAACAACCATGAAAACAATTTATTTAAGTCTTGTATTATCTATTTCGTTTGTCTACCCGGGTATGGCATGCGTTTTACCAATCGATGTAACAGTCGACATTTCGGGACCAAGTTCAGTAATAGCGGGCAATCAAATCAATTTATCAGCTACAAAATCTGGTGATGAATTCTACGTAGATCCCACTCCTGTCTCAGGAAACGGTAGTCATGTACCAATAGGAGTTACTTGGACAATTAAAAATTCATCAGGAGCAGTGGTGATCATTGAACATTGGACATCAGCAAATGTCACTAACGGAAATGTTCTACCAAATATTGAAGGTCCATATAATACGTCTTTGACCTTGCCACCTGGTTTAGCCGTGGGAACCTATCAGGCCAAAGTTACCTTAACATGGGTTTCTGAGAGACAAAACGGTTTTGAGGATTATGATCAAACCGAAGATTCTTATCAATTTCAGGTGACAGAAGCACCTATTAATGCAGATTTAGAGGCAGTATTTCAAAATACTACTGCCGTAAATGTCACTGAAAGAGCGAATTTCACTTTTAGCTTTGCTGTAAATAATACGGGAGAGGCTCTTAATCCAAATACTGAAGTTGACTTGAGTTTTTATTGGTCCGAAGATAATATAATCGATAACAACGATGTGGTTGCCCGGACGATTAGTGATGTAGCGGTAACCAATGGATTCGGCATCAACTGGCAAACTACAACTGTAACCATTCCCGAAGTTAGTCTTGATAATACAATCAGAAGATTGATTATGAAAGTAGACCCTCAAAACGAAATAGAAGAACCCGGGGCTGAAAATAACAATACTGATTCCAGACAATTTGTAATTTCTAATAGCACGAGTGGAGGCAGGATAAAATCTGATTTGGATATATCAGATATACTTACATCAAAAAGAGACTTAAATGGGCTTAACCTTTTAAAGGTAATTGATGTCACCGGTAGAATGATATGGGAAAAAAGTAGCGAAGAAAGAATGGATTATTTAGACCTACCAACTAGCGAATTATTAATATTAGTGATGGAGAAAGAAAACAGCATAACTACCAAGAAAGTAGTGCTTACGGAATAATGCAATCTTCATTCTTGGTCGAAAAAAACCAGCCAAGTCAATAAGGCTGGTTTTTTTATGAATTATCGTTCAATAATCTTTTAAAAATCACTACTTCTAGGGATTGCTCAACGAGTATTGGCTCATCAACTTTGCACTTCTTTAGAATCAATCTAAACAAAATAAGATGAATGTCAAAATAACCGCAATTGTTGTGGTTTTAACTTTTGCTTCCACATTCTGTTTGGCCGCTGATATCAGCGGAACAGTGTACAATTCAGCAACTAAAGAGCCTTTGCCGGGAGCTACAGTTGTGATTCAGGGGACAACCATTGGCTCAGTTACCGATGAGGACGGAAGATACATAATTAAAAATATTGCGATTGGTACCTATATACTAGAAGCGTCTAGCTTAGGTTTTGAAAAATTGAGTAAAGAGGTTGAATTAGCTATGACTGGAAATGTAGTAGCAAATTTTACTTTAACAGAAAGGGCAGAGCAGTTAGGTGAAATTGTAGTGAGAGGAAAAACCGAAGCTCAACTATTGTCTCAACAACCGATAGCCGCTGCTATGGTCGATGTGCAAGCCATTCAATCTCGACCTGTTGAGATAGCGCGGGTTCTAGATGATCTTCCTGGCGTTAGAGTAAGACAATCCGGTGGCTTTGGAAGCACGACACAAATTCAGTTAAATGGTGCTACTGGCGAAGCTGTAAGGGTCTATTTTGACGGAGTACCTCTCGAATATCTCTCTAGCGGCACATCTATTAATACACTTCCGGTAAACCTAATAAAACGGCTTGAAGTCTATAAGGGAGTAATGCCAATCCATTTGGGTACTGACGCTTTAGCAGGTGGAATCAACATTGTTACCCGTGAGCCTTATAAAGATTTTCTCGACGTATCTTATGAGGTAGGTTCGTTCAATACTCATAGAGCAACACTCAACACATATAAAGTAACCTCCAACAACTTTTTTACTGGTATTAATGCATTTTACAATTATTCGGACAACAATTTTTGGATGAATGTAGAAAACCGAACGTACACTACAGATGACAATGGTGTCTTAGTGCCCGGTCCTTCTGAATCCATTCGAATAAGACGTTTTCATAATGTTCATAAGTCTTATTTTGCAGAGGCACATCTTGGTGTACGAGATAAGAGTTGGACTGATGAACTAAGTTACCGAGTAGCTTATGTCAATCGATATGATGAAAACCAGCATGGATCACGGGTAACTAGTGTACCTGCAGGTGCCGCTTTCCAAGAGGAAGAAGGTATAGTCCAAAGAATAAAATTTAAAAAAGACGGAATTTTTAATGGCAAGCTGGATATCAGGTATGATGGCTCGTTAAATATTGTAAACCAATTTACGAGCGATTCCACCACATCTTTATATGATTGGCGTGGTATAGAATATACACAAGTCAGAACATCAGGTTTAGGATTTGGAGAAATTGGAGCAGCAACTCTTCGAGATATCGATCAAATTTCAACTTCCCACAGGTTATCCTTAGCTTACAAGATTCATGACAGTCATTCGTTTAACGTTTCTAATTTTTTTGGCAGCCAGCAATTCGAAGGTAATGACCCTGTAAGAACTAATTCTGACAGGTTCGATCCTAATACTGTTCCTGCTATTATTGAAAAGAATATTTTAGGAGTTTCCTACGTTAGCCATTGGTTTAATGATCGATTGGAATTAAACTTATTCGGAAAAAATTATTTCTATAAATCTGAATCTGCAGATATTTTCAGCATTAGAACAAACAGCGATCCTATAAGTGTTAATGATTCTGAAAATGGCTTTGGATTAGGTAGCAAGTGGACCTTTGATTCAGATCTATTTGTTCGCTTTAGCTATGAAAGAGCGGTAAGATTGCCGAATGAGGTTGAGGTCTTCGGTAATTTTGTAACCAGCAGACCCAATTATAATATAAGCCCCGAAAAAAGCAACAATTTCAATTTAGGTGCATATTGGAGTAGGTTGTTCAAAAAGAATAGGTACACTATTGATCTTAGTACATTTTACAGGGAACAAGAAGACTTAATTTTTTTCGTACCTATCGAAACAGGTTTAGGCCAGTTTAGAAATTTATCTTCAGCTCAGGCACAAGGTGTTGAAGCAACAGTTAAAGCTTCATTTGCCGAATTTATCGATATTGGAATTAATGTTACTAAACAGCGCATAATAAGTACATCTACCGCTTTTGGTGATGAGCCATTTTTCGAACAACCCATACCAAGTCGTCCAGATTTTTTTGCAAGCTCTTCAGTTACTTACTTTCCTAAATTTTCATCGAACGAAGAACGTAAATTTTCAATATCGTTGTTCACCACTTTTGTGGAGGAGTTTAATTTCATTCTTGAGGGAGGAAGAAGGAATGATGATAATTATGTTCCACGACAATTTGTTAACGACCTTGGTATTTCATATCAAATGGATGATAAAAATCTTACTTTCTCATTTCAGCTTAATAATATAACAGACGAAGAAGTTTTTGACCTGGTAAGCATTCCAAGACCTGGAAGGAATTTTCGATTTAAAATGAGATATGCTTTAAATTAAATTTTCAATACTATCATGAACAAATCAATATTTAAATTATTTTTTTTAATTACAATGGCTGCTTCACTGGCGTTTTTCATCAGTTGTTCCAGTGAAGATGACGCTGCACCTGGTACTCAGGTGAGCGTAAGTGGATCGGTTTTAATAACGTTTGCAGGACAGCCTGTTACAAATACTTTTGCCTCTTATTTTGCTGATGGAACACCTAGTGGAGGGGTCAATAACTCTATGGGAACATCATATGAGAATTTTTTTATTCGAGATAAATACAAAGAATTTTTCTACTCCGCGGCATTTGGTAGCTCAAACGGGTTTAGTAAAGTCTTCATTGATGAAAATGGTGTAGCTCAGGAAGCAGGTACAATATCATCAACCGGAGTAGCCACCTCGATAATAGTAGTAAATGATGAGCAAGGATATTATCACGACCGGAACAGTGTGGACTTGATAGAATTTAATCCCACTACAATGGAGCGACTAGGTACTATAGATATGTCCAATTCTTTTCAAGTGGAAGGCGTAGAGCTTATCACATATGGCGTTCCTGTAATTAGGGGGGATAAAATGTTTGTTGTGGCGTACAATACTATTCAAGGAAACTACGCAACAGATTCGGTCATTGTCCACGTTATAGATCGTACTACGAATCAATTCGAAAAATCTATTGCGAAGAATGGTCATGTCAGCCCTTTACCTGCCAGGTTAGATACTAACGGTGACATTTACATAGGTACGCAAGGTAATATTTCTATTCCTAATACTTTTAAGCCTTCTTTTATTAGAATTCCTGCAGGTAGTACAGAATTTGATGATTACGAATTTTTTCCAATAGACGTGTTACCACAAGGGCCTTCATTGCCTGCACAGGCTATGACCAGATGGCATTATACCAGTACTGGACAGGCACTCGCTCTTGGCGGTGTATCAGTTCCTTCGACAATCCTTTCGATCTTTGCTGAAAAACCAAATTTTGCCGAATGGACTCAGGAAGATATTACTAAAGCATTAGAAGCTTTGAACACAGAAGCTGCTGGTGCATGGTTAGAAATAGACTTCAATGCAAAAACAGTCTCACAATTATCAGGTCTACCTCTTTCTGCACCATTTACAGGAGTCAGTATAGATAGTGATGGTGAAAATGTTCATTTCTCTATTCAATCTCCATCGACTAATGCTGTTTACAATTACAATATTCAATCAAAAGAGGTCTCTAAACTTTTTGATATCACGGACGGCACCTTCTTTAGTGGCCTATATGATTTAGAGGCAGAAGATGGAGGCCCTTTCTGATAACCAAAAAGTAAACTTAATACTATGGCACTAGCCGCACTTACCGTAGCCTGTCTTTTGTTTTATATGACCTCAAAATATTTTCCAATTGAAAATAATGCGGTAATCACTAAACAAAAATGGCTTATTTTAACCGTGGCTAGTGCTTTTGCTTTTTTATCACTTTACATTTTCACCACTTCTTATGGTTTTGCTACTGCCTTTGTGATCTGGCTGATCGCCTTTATGACGTTTCTTTCCGCCATAGTAATATCGGTGAAAATAAACATGAAATGGCTCTGGATATGGACCGTTTTGGCCTTAACTTTATTAATAACAGACTTAAGTTAAATGCCGGCCAGATCAAAATATTTATCTTCAGGATGGACCAGGCTCAGTAAAGTGTTGGCCATGTTATTTGGTGCTTATGCAGCTACGGCTGCTCTGCATATTGCCTTGGCTAAAAATGTGACCAATGACGTGCCTGTCCTACTAACGTCTACCTACTCCTCTTTTCTATGTTGGGTCGGTCTTATGGTCTTGGTATTCATAATCAAAAAGGCTTGGGTCTCCTGGGCTGTATTGCTAGGACTTATCGGTTTTAGTTCATTGTTTATCTTTGTGACATGAAAAAGCTGAGGGGGTTAGGTACACGGACGTATAATGCTTTATTTCATACGCATACGGTAGCTGGAATAGTTATCAGTTTTGCCCTATTCGTTATCTTTTATGCGGGAGCGTATTCATTTTTCCGGCATGAGGTGGAGCAGTGGGAGAATACGGACATGCGTCAACCGGTACCTGAAAGTTTTAATTATGACCTGGCCCTAAAAAAAGTTGATAGCGTTTATGGTGGTTTAAACTACCATCAGAATACTACTATAAGGGTACCAAACAGTGAATCTCCGCTCATGTATGTTTACGGGGCTATTGATAAAACCGACTCCACCACTGAGCGAATGGCGGCTTATATCAACCCAACCGACTTAAGCGTTCAGGACGTTAGAGATCCGCTGACCACGGTGAATAACACCATTTATTTTCTTCATTATTTCAGACAAATACCGGTCATAGGTCTCTATGTCTCCGGATTTGTAGCGCTTTTCTTTTTGTTTGCTATCATCACCGGTTTGCTGATCCATTGGCAGAACCTGCTCACAAAATTCTATGCCTTTATCAAAGAAGGTCAGTGGAAAACCATCTGGACCAACGCACACACCGTACTTGGTGTCATCGGGTTGCCGTTTCAATTGATCTATGCGGTGACAGGCGCATTTTTTGGGCTTCTCATAATAATACTTTTACCTGCAGCGGCCATTCTCTATGAGGGTGATCAGGAGAAGTTAGTCAATAAAGTTAATCCTGCGGCAGCCTTAAAAGTAGATGAAAATGCTAAGGATTATGAGCACCATCAATTAACGGCGCTAGCCACACAAATAAATCGGGAATATCCGGGCTTCGAGATTGGAAGTGTTAGAATGCAGAATTACGGCAAAGAAGATGCTTTAGCGTTCTGGAACATCACGGATCATAAGGGAATTTTGTCGGACGGCAGTTTAGCTATGCGATTAAAAGATGGCAAAGTGCTAGAAGAGTATAGTCTGATCCCCAATGAACGCGACTACAGTTACTCAGTGATCAACTTTATTACCAAATTGCATTTTGCCAGTTTCGGTGGCTACACTATGAGAGTTATTTATTTCGTTCTTGCCATGATCACCTGCTTTATGATCATTAGTGGTGTGCTGATCTGGCGGACGGCAAGAGATCATAGTAAGTACACCTACAAGCAACGCCTTTTCCACCATAGAGTAACCAAGATATATTTAGCCATCTGCTTAAGCATGTTCCCGGCTTTTGCCATTATCTTCTTGGCGAATAAGCTAGTTCCTCTTGATCTGGATGGTCGGGTAGACTTGGTTAATCAGATCTTTTTCCTGAGCTGGCTGGCACTCACCATTCTAGGTTCTTTCTGGAATAATTACGGTAAGCAGAATCGAAACTACCTTTTGATAGGAGGGCTATTGGCATTGGTAGTTCCTTTGGCCAATGGTGTGATAACCGGTGATTGGTTCTGGCAGGTGTTGCTTACCTATCCCAAAGTAGCCGGAGTGGACATTTTCTGGTGTACCGCAGGCATAACCTCAATTTATTTAGTCTTTAGGGTTTTGAAAGTAAGTGATCAATCAAACACGCCGGTGAAAAAAGATGAGATGCTAATTCCACCCTCTGAAATTCAGCCTGAGAAAACTTTCATGAAACGTAAGCTCACTAAACGGGAAATGGAGCCTGAATTGGCAATCATTAGTTCCCTGGATCCTAAAAAATAACCAAGCCAGCAAGCGTCCAACAAAATGGCTACAATAGTGTGCTATGAAGTTGAATAAAAAGTTATTCTTTAAGATCCATAGCTGGATAGGCATCAAATTAAGCATACTTTTCTTCATCGTTTGCTTTTCCGGTTCCCTAGCCGCGCTCAGTAACGAGATGGACTGGTTACTTTTTCCCGAGATAAGAGCCGAATTTAGCGAACAATATTCCTCATATAATAACAGATTCCACAACGTTCATAACGCTTTCCCCCAAGGTAAAATTCTTTACTGGTCCGCGTCAGCAGCGCCCTACTTGTGCGATATAGTCCATGTGTTAGAAAGGGGGCAGAGGCATTACGTATTTGTTAACCCATACACAGGCAATGTACAAGGGGCTACAACCTTAACTTTTCAGCGTTTCTTTCGCGATCTGCATTATTTTTTATTCATTCCATTTCAGGTAGGTCATTTTACCGTATTGATATTCGCTTTCGTACTACTTATTTCTACAATTACAGCCCTGCTGTTTTATAAAAAATGGTGGAAAAAACTCTTCCAGCTTACCTTAAGAAAGGGGAAACTTGCTTTCTATCGTAGTCTTCATAGGTTAGTAGGGTTATGGTCTGTCCCGTTTGCCATATTGTTTTCTGTTACCGGTATCTGGTATTTTATAGAGCGTACCAACATCGGCGGAGTATCTAGAATAGCCAACCCACGTTCGCCTAAGATCGAAGCTATTGATTCTACTGTCTTTGCTACCTTAAGCCGCGATATTGATTACGATAGAGCAGTAGCAGCAGCAAAGCGAGCTATACCCGGTCTGCAAGCCAAAGACATCTTACCACCCAACAAGCCTGATGTACCACTTTATATCAATGGTATTAGCAGCGTTCCACTTGTGCGTAACCGAGCTAATCGTGTTTTCCTTCATCCCAGCACCTACGAGATCGTTGGTTTACAAGAAGCAAAAAAGATATCTGCCGTCACTTGGCTTAATGATATTGCAGATCCCCTACATTTTGGGTACTGGGGCGGATTATTGACAAAGGTGATGTGGTTTATCGGTGGTATGGCCATTTCAGCTCTCGTGCTTACCGGCATTTGGACGGCCTTAAAGCGAACCGTGTCTAAAACAGGGAAACAGATGTTGGGCGTATGGAAGCCGATTAACCTTGTACTTGTTATACTGCTAACAGGCTTTATGTATTACTTCCTGGTTGTAAAATATGCCACTTCTCTCCGTGCATTATCAGTCATAAGCGTATTATTGGTTCTCTTTTTTGCTGCCGGCTGGTATATTTTTGATTATCGGTTAGGAAAAAGGGTGATCAAATAGTTTTTTAGGACTTTAATGTTTCCATTTTCAACTTGCAGGGTATCATTTACGTTACCTACATTGTCAGATAAACTATTCGCATAATTCTGGCTAAGTCTTGTCGTTATTTGCGTTAGTTTTGAAAAGATAATCAACACGTAATCTCTCTATGAAGAACAGAAAAGACGTTCTTTACCTTTTTTTATTTTTACTTTCATTTTGCTCCAAGGGTATAGGGCAGGTGCTGGAGCCATCATCATGGAAGTACGAAGCCAGCGAAACAAATGTTAAAATCGGAGAAGAGGTTACCCTAATATTCACAGCCGCCATAGACGAAGACTGGTATCTCTATTCTTCTGATTTTGATCCTGACTGTGGTCCGATGGTGACCACTTTTACCTTTCAAGAGAATAGTACTTATCAACTAGTAGGGGAGCTAAAAGCGATAAATCCAATTGAGAAGTTCGATGACATCTTTGAATGTAACGTCCGCATCTTCAAAAAAACAGGCCGGTTTGAACAAAAGGTTAAAATCTTATCTGAAAATCCTGTTATCGCAGGTAATTATGAGTTTCAGGTCTGCTCCGATATAGACGGTAAGTGCATCCCTTTCGATTACGATTTTGAATTAACGTCTTTTACCGTTAAAAAAGCCCAAAATATAACACCTGAGAAACCCGAGAAGAAACAAGAAAACAATGCTAACGCAAAAACATCTGAGTCCGTAGAGGTAGTGGTTCCCATCGAGACCTCTCCAAACACTCCGGATGCTGATTCGAGTTTACTCAAGCCGAAGCCTGCGGAAACAGACATCAAAAATTTAGAAACAGAAAGTCAAGGGCCGATTTTAGACCCAGGTCTAATTAAAGAAGACCCAAAGGATAAGTCAATCATCTGGTTTATGATTTTTGCCTTTATTGCGGGTTTAGCTGCTCTCCTTACCCCTTGCGTATTTCCGATGATACCGATGACCGTTACTTACTTTACCGGAAAAAGCGGGAGTAAAGGGAAGGCGCTTGTTTATGGATGTTCTATTATTTTTATCTATACCGTCATCGGCTCTGCGCTTGCTCCGTTAATGGGTCCTGAAACAGCAAACCATCTGTCTACAGAATGGCTACCTAACCTTATTTTCTTTGCCGTTTTCATACTTTTTGCACTCTCCTTTTTCGGACTTTTTGAAATTACCTTACCCAGCGGTTTTGTAAATAAGATGGACCAGAAAGCTGACAAGGGTGGGCTGATTGGTGTGTTCTTTATGGCTTTTACACTGGTATTGGTCTCTTTTTCCTGTACCGGGCCCATCGTAGGCAGTATTTTGGTGGCCTCAGCAGGTGGAGAAGTTATAAAGCCTATCCTCGGAATGTTTGCCTTCTCATTAGCGTTCGCTATTCCTTTCACTTTGTTCGCCATATTTCCGGGCTGGCTCAATACCTTACCCAAGTCCGGAGGCTGGCTAAATTCGGTAAAGGTGGTTTTGGGATTTTTAGAGCTTGCACTCGCTTTTAAATTTTTGAGTATCGCGGATCAGGCCTTCCACTGGGGCATTCTGGATCGCGACATCAACATAGCTATCTGGGTAGTGATTTTTACATTGATGGGGCTTTATCTTCTCGGTAAAATCAAGCTGCCAAATGATAGTCCATCGGATCACATAGGAGTTGGAAGACTGATGCTGGCCATCGCGACCTTTACTTTTGTGATCTACCTCATTCCAGGGTTATGGGGTGCACCTTTAAAAGCGCTGGCCGGTTATCTTCCGCCCCTATACACCCACGATTTTGATCTGGTTTCTGCTAATCGTGATAAAGAAGAAGGTTATACCATCTGTGATGAACCTAAATATGCTGATTTTCTGCACTTACCCCACGGCTTAAAAGGCTACTTTGACTACGATCAGGCATTAGCCTGCGCCCAGGCACAAAACAAACCATTATTCATTGATTTTACCGGCCATGGCTGTACCAATTGCCGCGAGATGGAAGCGGTGGTTTGGTCACATCCTGAAGTGCTAAGAAGGCTTAAAGAAGATTATGTCATTGTTGCCCTCTATGTAGATGATAAAACCGAATTACCGGAGTCGGAATGGTACACATCGGAATATGATAATAAAGTCAAGAAAACCATTGGCAAGCAAAATGCCGACCTTCAAATCCGTAGGCTCAATAATAACGCCCAGCCTTACTACACCCTTGTAGGCTTAGATGAAAAAGTTTTGGTAAGTCCCGTAGCCTATGACCGGGATGCTGACCGTTTTATCAAATTTCTAGACGAAGGGGTAAACGTTTTCCGAAATCTAGATCTTTAGTTTGCAAGTACAGCTATTCAACTTTGTCTTAATTATGGGGATACTTAGGCTATCCTTGATAATTCCTTTTCGTGTAAAATCTATCCATACCCCTCAAAATGGAAGTTTTTACCGGCTACGCTCAGCATGACGCACCCCGGATTTCATAGTTTTTGATCTATTTCGGGGTTCTCAATGATCTACAGA